>CADBAZ010000008.1 GCA_902792835.1 uncultured Bacteroidales bacterium | reverse complement strand
ATAAAGAGATATTTAGAGGTGTGCCTCTACCAGCCTGCAAAATGGCCCATAGAGACACACTTACTATTTTTCAGCCTGCAAAATGACCTATACGCCTTTTTTTGTTTGATGTTGTTTGAAATGGTTTGATGTTGTTATTCAAGCAATATCTGAATTTTGTTTTCCATTTCGAGGAGTTCGTCGCGCAGCGTAGCAGCGAGGTCGAAGTTAAGATCTTTGGCTGCTGCGAGCATCTGTTTGCGTTTTTGGTCAGCCGCTTTCTGTAGCTGCTTGGCATTCATCTGTTGCCATGGCGCGGTCTTCCAGCCCTCGCGGATACGTTGTTGCAGTTCTTGACGCTCCTTTTCCGCGTCGTGATAGAGGTCAGCGAGTGCGCCGGTGTTGATAGCCTTGCTGATGGCGGTGGGCGTAATGCCGTGCTCGGTATTGTAAGCGATCTGTATGGCGCGTCGGCGGTTGGTTTCGTCGATAGTCATCTGCATCGAACGCGTGATGCGGTCGGCGTACATAATCACCTTGCCGTTGACATGTCGTGCGGCGCGTCCTGCGGTCTGGGTGAGTGAGCGATGGTCGCGAAGGAAACCCTCCTTGTCGGCATCGAGGATAGCAACGAGCGATACCTCCGGCAAGTCTAATCCCTCACGCAGCAGGTTGACACCTACGAGTACGTCGTAGATACCCTTGCGCAGGTCTTCCATGATCTTGATGCGCTCGATGGTATCGACATCGGAGTGGATATATGCCGAGCGGATATTATATTGACGCAGATAGTCGTCGAGTTCTTCCGCCATGCGTTTGGTGAGCGTGGTAACGAGTACGCGCTGTTCGCGCTCGACGCGTTGCTGTATCTCCTCGAGCAGGTCGTCGATCTGATGCTCCGACGGACGCACATCAATCTCGGGATCAAGCAGTCCTGTCGGGCGGATGAGTTGCTCGACAACGATGCCTTCCGATTGTTCCAACTCATATTCTGCCGGCGTTGCGGACAGGAAGATGGTTTGGCGGGTGTCAGCCAAACTTGGCTGACCACTTATGCCCGTCTTCTCTTCCCACTCCTCGAAGGTAAGCGGTCGGTTGTCGCGTGCGGCAGGCAGACGGAAACCGTAGCGCACGAGGTTATCCTTGCGCGCTTTGTCGCCGCCGTACATGGCGTGAATCTGCGGGATCGTGACATGGCTCTCGTCCACGATGACGAGCATATCGTCGGGGAAGTAGTCAAGCAGGCAGTACGGCGGCGTGCCGGGTTCGCGTCCTTCGAAGTAGCGGCTGTAGTTCTCCACACCGGAGCAGTAACCGAGTTCCTGAATCATCTCGATGTCGTAATGCACGCGCTCGTCGATGCGCTTGGCTTCCAATTCCAGACCGGCGTTATGGAAGAAGGCTATCTGGTCTTCCAGGTCGCGCTTTATCTCACCGATAGCGCGGTCGATGCTCTCGCGTGAGGTGCAGAAGATCGTAGCGGGGTAGATGTTGAAATACTCAAACTCCTCAATGGGATTGAGTGTGACGAGTTCGAGCGAACTGATGGCGTCGATAGTATTGCCGAAGAACTCCACGCGGAGGATATAGTCGGCGTAGGCGAGTGCAATGTCGATGGTGTCGCCCTTGACGCGGAACTTGCCGCGCGCAAGCTCGAGGTCGTTGCGTACGTACTGCGCTGCCACAAGTGCTTTGAGCAGTTCGTCCATCCTGATCGTCTGATCGCGGCGGATAGAGATGCAGTTGAGCGTGAAGTCCTGCGGACTGCCTATGCCGTATAGACAACTCACGGACGATACAACAATCACATCCTTTCGCCCCGAGAGCAGTGCCGCTGTGGCAGAGAGCCGCAGTCGGTCAATCTGCTCGTTGATGCTCAGGTCTTTCTCAATATACGTATCCGTAGAAGGGATATATGCCTCAGGCTGGTAGTAGTCGTAGTAGCTGACGAAGTACTCAACCGCATTGTGCGGAAAGAACGTGCGCATCTCGGAGTAGAGCTGTGCGGCGAGTGTCTTGTTGTGGGAGAGAATCAGCGTCGGGCGGTTGAGCTGAGCGATGACGTTGGCTATGGTGAAAGTCTTGCCGCTACCCGTTACTCCTAATAAGGTTTGCGCGCGCGCGCCCGAGCGCACACCATCGACGAGTGCCGAGATGGCTTGCGGCTGGTCGCCGGTGGGGGTGTATGCTGATTCGATGCGGAACATTGTGGGGGGTGATTAGCCAATATTGGCTATTTACTTTTGTTGTTGCTGTTGCTGGCGTTGTTTGCGTTCGCGGTTGCGGCGGGCATCGCCCCAGTTAAAGTCGTGGTTAACCACGAATCCTACGCCCTCGACCATGTCTGCCTGACGCAGGGAGTACTTATCGACCGTATGCGTGTAACCCTTGACGCGCAACATACCGTCGGGTGTAATCATGTACTCAACATCCAGATCGCCGAACACGGGTCGGTTGTTCAGGTCGTTGTAGCGATAACCGACATTGCCGTTGATGAGCAATCCGTCGATAGGCTGGATGGATATCTGCGCCTCGTACTCCTGCGACGCATCCGCTCCCTCGCCATCGGTGCGGAAGTTGATACCGAAGGTGAAGATGTTCGTCAGTTTGCTCAGCCACGCATTGATCTGTCCAGTGACGGTAGATGACAGCAGCGAGTACGTCTCGTTTAGTCCCGTCGTGTTCGTGCTGCGCAGGTATTCGGGTGTGAAGAACCGGTTGAACACCAGCAGATACAGTACCTCACGCATCAACATGTCGTCGCTGTTGATGAACGAGCGCACCTGTGCTTGTACGGACTCGTCGCTTTGCGGGAGTTCGATGCCGAAGGACAGGATCGGGTTGGATATATTGTCCCTGAGGTAGATGATGCAGTTGACGGGCACGGAGGTACGCGTTGTTTGTACGGACGACAGGTCGCTACCGAACAGGTCTTTGAGCGAGGCTATAACGTGGTACTTGGCAGTCACGTCAAGCGTCATATCCATCGGCCCGCCGTTCCACGAGATAGATGAGCCGTCGCTGATAGTAAAGTCACGATGAACCATATTGCCCAGGGCGTAACTCAGGTTACCCTGTTGCAGGGTAAGTGAGCCTTGCAGCTGCAGGTCGTTGTTGATCAGGTGTACGCGCATGTTGCCGTTACCGCGTCCGCGGAGCATGTCGTCGCTGTTGCTGCCCAGTTGGGTATAGAACTGCGTACCCGGGTCAACGGTAACAAACAAATCAATATCCACTTCAGATTGCTTAGGCCGTTTAATCGGTGTTTTCGTTTGCTGGGTAACGCTGACCGTGTTCTTGTCAACAAACGTGATGAAACTGTTCTCTTTGGCATTGCTTGCGCCTGCGATGTTCAGATGGAACACCGACCCTTTCTGCGACTTGGCGTAGGCGACGAGGTTGACTTTGTTATCGTCTCCGAACAGATGAACGGTGCCTGTGCCATAAATCTTGCCATAGAACGATGCGTCGCTGCTGTTCTGTAGGTCGAGCACGATGGCATTGTTGGCGAACATCCTGAGGTCGTAGTGGAAGTCCTTGAAGTTCGTGTGGTTGACTGCGCCGTTGAGGCGAACGGTGTGCCCCTCTTTGTCATACACCGTGTGATGCGGGAAGATGATCGACGTGCTATCCATAAAGATAGAGTCGCGCACGTAATACGTCACGCCCGTGAACGGCACCGTGATGGCTATATTGTGCGGCAGCGCTTCGATGGTGACCCATGTATATTTCTGTCTGCCGAATACGTGCACGTGCCCCGAGGCTCGTCCGGTTATGTCGTGCAGGAATCCTTTCGTCCAATGGTTGATGAATCCCATATTGAACGAGTCGGGATAGATATGCAGGCTCCACGTCTTGTCTTCCAGCGGTGTGATCAGTCCGTTGAGGTCAGCCACATGCCGTCCGGCATCGGTCACATCGCCACCTATCTCTACGGCTTTGCGTTGGCTGTTGAATTTCGCCCACGCATTCATCTCGCCTATAGGGCTACCGTTGAGTCCGGCATTTGCTACATGCAGGTCGGCGTTGAGTTGCAGGTTACTCATTACGCCATAGAGCGTGGCAGCACCGGTAATCTTGCCTTGTGCAGTCAGCGTTCGCTCGGCGAGGTTGGTGTAGCCTAATATAGTGCCCAAGTCGATGTTCTTCAGTTGTACGTGCAGGGAGTCCTCCAGATGCGTAGAGGCGACGCCGTCGATGTAGATATGTTTCTGATCGCTTCCCAGCCACAGGTGCTCCACTTGAACGGCCGTATCGGCAGCGGTATAGGTGATGCGTGCCGGGTCGATAAGCCATTGTGTGTTGGCGACAAACAGACGTGACGGAAGGATGTGAGTCGTTATCATCGGCTTATGTGCGAACTCGTTGAGGGTGGTGAGCACGCCGAGTTGTCCGCCGTAGGTCTCTTCGGCATCGTTGCTCAAGTCAACTGACAGTAGCACGGAATCGTGCATCGCCATCAGGCTGAGCATGAGGTCGGCATTGCCTAAGCCCAAGGAGTCGGGCAGGTCGATATGTGCCGACGAGCGCAGGTTGATGCGATCGCCGACGTTGTCGGCTGAGATGATAATGTCGTTGATCTCTTGCTTGCCGATCTTCAGCACTGGCACAACCCCGCTCACCGCCACACGGCGATGCGGCTCGTCGATCATACCCTTGATGGTCAGATTACCGCTTTGGGAGATATTGAAGGGCAAAATGTCGAGGATCTTGTCCAAATCATGGACGTAGAGGTAGAACCGTGCATCGGTGGTCGATGGTCGGCTCTTGAGTTGCTGGCGCGTGGTGGCGTCAAACAAGTGCGGCAAGTAGTGCACGGCGATCTTCTGTGCACTTGTGCCCAGTTCGGTGTAACTGAAATGTCCGGCAAACCGCCCGACGGCGTAGTCGGATTGCAGTTTGAGATTATGGTGTGTCGGGTCGTCGCTATCGGACTCGGCAAGGATCTTGAACTGATTCATGCGCGCCGTATCACCCGCATTGGCGACGAGCAAACTGTCCAGCACCAGATAGCCGTTGATGTGGTCGATATGCGTGCCGTAGAAGTTGACGTACAGTTTGCCTTGGATATCGTTGTCCGAGAGTTTGTCGGTCAGATTCAGCGCATCGAGGCGCAAGTGCTGCAGGTCGAGCGTGATGTTGATCAGCGGCGACGTCTCGCTCAGATCCAGCAGTCCGTCCAGCGACAGTTGGATGTTCGGATCGTGGGTGTGGAGCGAACCTTCGATGTAATCCGGTTGGTACTTGCCGTTGAACCGGATATTGGAGTAGTTGTAGCCTTTGTATCGCACGTGCTGGATGGCTACGTCAAACAAGCCTTGCATTGGTTGGTTGTTGGCGGTATGCCCGTTTGCCCGCATACGCATGGTAAGCGTACCCAGGTCTTTGTTGCCGAGCAACCGCCCGACATGAAAACGGCGTGTACCGATCTCGCCGTTAAACGTCAAGTCGTTGAACTGACTGTTGAGTTGAGCGTGCCCGTCGGTGGTGAACAGTCCCAAGGCAGTACGGAACGAGCCATGCAGGTTCATGTCGCGCAACTGACCGTCGATGATACCGTTGTAGTGCATCTCGCCCAAGCGATACACATGTACGGGCAATTGGTAAGGGTGATCCAGAATGTCGGCAATGAAGTCTTGCAGCAGCGCGGCTTTGACCATCATATCCTGGCACTCGGCACGCAGTTGCAGACTGTCGAAGTCCTGCCACTTGTACGCCGTAGCTGCCCCGCGGAAAAACGGTACGCCTTTGTACGACACACTCAGTCCGCTCAGTATGACCGAGTCGCGGTTACCCTCCAGCGATGCAGTCAATCCTACTTTGCCGTCGGTGGATTTAACTTGAGGAATGAACAACCCGAGGTCGCGACCGCAGATATACGTATCTGACAGCCGCAGGGTGAACGAGGTGGGGTCGATATGTACGACTTCGCTATTGAGCTGGGAGTTAGGCAGACGCACGTACAGTTTAGGCATATCTACCACCGAGTCGTGAGATATAACGCATGCCTCCATCGCGCAGAGCTCGAACAGCTTCAGCGGTTTGCGATGTTTACCCACCGTTCGGTAGTCAAGAATAGTACCGCGAAGCGTACGGATCTCAGCTTCTATGCTCGCGCTATCCAAGCGCTGCAAGCCAACCCGTGCTTCGGCGTCGGTCAGCAGCAGGGTATCTATACGTGCACGGATGCCCGTGATATGCACATCATCTGCCCGAAACGACAGACCTAATGGTGCTCTCTTTGTTGTGTCTTGGCTTTGCAGAGCACGAAGCAGAAACGCATAGTTGTTGTCGTGCAGGTTGACGTATGGTTGGTCGATGAGCACCTTGCGAACCGACACTTTCTTGTTGAGCAGGTCGCGCATACGCATCTGTACATCGATGCTGTTGATATGCGCCAGGGTGTCCCCCTGCTGGTCGGACAGATAGACGTCATCGATATGCAGGGTGTTGAAGAACCGGTACTCCACATGCCTCACATCCACCTCCGCATGCAAGGCTTGTGATACCTCGGCTGCCAGCCAACGCACAGCCGCCGTCTGCACCTCACCGTTGCGCACCAGCAACGACAGCATATACACAACCATCAGGCTGCATATAATCAGTATCGATACTATGTACGCTACACGTTTCAAACCTTTAACTTTATACTCTCAACACTCAACTTCTCTCAACACTCAACTCTCAACACTCAACTATAAATCACGTACCCGGCTACACCGGCTAATACGATGAGCAGAATCGGGTGGGAGAGGGTGGTAATAATCTTCTTAACCGCCGGTTGCTTGCTATGGATGAGTTGCGGCAATATTGTCAGCACAAACACTGCGCCGAACAGCACAACACTCCAATGGTCGATGAACGTAGCCGGAGTGATCAGCAGCAGCGCCGCTGCGGCTATCAGCCCTAACACGGCAAAACGCAGATAGCGCAGCGTGTTCTGGAAGTATGCATTGTCCGCGAAGCGCGTGGACAGCACCAGATATACCTTGCACACCACCAACATGATGATTAGTCCCGGCAGGATCATCGCGCCTGTAGCGAGTGCGCTGCCCCAAACCGACTGCGTAGCCGTGTAGCCCACGTAGGTCGCGCAGTTGATGCCTATAGGCCCGGGAGTGACCTGACTGATAGCTACTATATCCACAAACTCCTGTTCCGTCATCCAGCCGTAGGTCAGTACCTCGTGTTGGATGAGCGACAAGATTGCCAGCCCGCCGCCAAAGCCGAACAAGCCGATCTTGAAGAAACTCAGAAACAGTTGCAGATAGAGCATATCACTTGTTGTTTGGGTTCGATCTTTTGTTTGTGCTCGCTGTGCGATGTCGTTCGCCCAGCCATGTTGCGACTAATGCCAGCACTATCGTTGCCACGATTATATATACAGGACTAACCCCTGCGAGCCAGATCAGCAGAGCGGCAACCAATGCCCAACTCAGCAGTAGTACACCTCCGTCACGGAAGGGCTTGGGGTTGTTGGCTTTTGTTGCCATCCTCAGTAGCGGCGCAGCAATCAATGCCACTACTGCCGGACGCACGCCTTTCATCACCGCCTCTACTGCCGGCATACTGCTGTACTGCTCAAACACCATCGCTATCGCCAGAATGATCACAAATGACGGCAACACCGCTCCGAGTACGGCTGCACCTACTGCCATATACGGGTAGATCCTAGACCATACTCGACCCTTCGTCGGGGTTACATGCTTCGCGCCTACCTGATGTCCGATGAAGATCGCCGAGTTGACGGCAATTAGTCCCGGTGCAGCCTGCGCCAGAGCAATCATGTTCAGGAACTCCGTCTCGTCGATCCATTTACGATAATCGACAACTTCACGCTGGATGAGAGGTAACATGGCGTAACCTCCGCCCAGCGTGAATGTGCCGACTTTCAGATATGTCCAGAACAGTTGCAGTAACATTACTTGCTCGTTGCCGAGTAGCTTGAACCTACAGCTGTAGATGCGGCTTTGTTCAGCACAGAAGCCGGACCTTTAAGCGTCGTGGCTACCCATTGCTTAGCCTGCTTATCCCACTGCTGGTTGGTGAAGACCTGCAAGATCTCCTTTTCAGCCTGCGACATCTTGCCGGTCATCTTCTTACGTTTCTTGAAGTCCTTGCGCCAGTTCTTCTTGAACTCTTCCGACACACCGCAGACCTCTATAATCTCGACTTCCATCTTGTACTGACCTGTACCCCAGCTCTCGGAATACTTGCCGTCTTCGTCGCGAATAGGCATGTACGAACGCGGAACGATGAAACTCTCACCTACTACACCGTATTTCGCAGGTTCGCCTTCCGGACGAATGTAGCGGAACATATTGTTCTCGTCGAGCGATGCGGAGTCAACAGGCACCTTGAGCATAAACTCACCGAGTACCTGGTCTTTGTGCAAGTCAGGCAGCTGGTCCATCCACGATGAGATCATTTTCATCTTCATGGTGAAGTCGAACGACTTACGGTCAGCGTAGGTGAACAGCAGCGGCAGATCGGTGTTAGGCAGACCGGCTTTGTAGGGGTTGATCATGAACGTATCCATCACGAGCTCGAACTTCGAGTGACGAACGATACGGTCGATCTTCTTGCGGTTGATGTGGCAGCTGATGTAGAACGTGGTGTCGTCATCCTCTTTTGCCAAGCAGCCGATACCGTTGAAGCGCATACCCTTGGGGTCCATAGGACCGTAGCCCGACATACAGTTGTAGAAGTCGTTCAGGTCGGCTATCGTACCCATGGTAATGATCAGCTCGCTCTCATCCTTAACCATCTCCTGCCACTCTTTACGGTTCATGGCATCGAGTTGGATGAGTTTGGTGATAGCGGTAATACCCAACTCCACGAGGGTGGAGATGTAACCTGTAGCAGCGCCTGTAGCGGCACTCAGACCGGCACTCAACAGGTCTGAACCTATACCACGGCTCAATGCATCGCGGTCGGCAGCTACCTGACGCTCGATCTCGTCCGACAGATCTTCGCTCGTATAGACGAAGGTCTGATACTTCTGCAAACCGTTAGATTTGCGTTTTGGACCGTGATCTTTCTTCTCTGTCTTCTCGCCATCGGACGAACCGCCGCGAGATTGACCCATTGCGGGTACGCAGAATGCTATCAACAAGCATAATGCGGTTACGGTAATTGGTCTTTTCATAACTTATAAAATTTAAGTGGTTAATAATTATCTGGTTATCAGTTTTCAGTATTCAGTTTTCAGTATTCAGTAATCAGCTCATGGCTTGATTATAACGCGTCGAGTAAGATGAACGCTGCCCAATAACGCGGCGCTGCGTACGGAATCTTCTCTTTTGCCGACTCCTCCGATGCTGTGGATGCTGCGCCTTGTCCGCCGTTCTGACGCAGGAACTTCAGCGGTCTTGCACCGCGTGTGTTGCCTGCCAACTCTTCCTCCACCTCGGTCATATACTCTTCTTCCTCGGCGATGGCACGTTGTGCTTGGACGCTGTTGCCCTTGAATGTGCGCACCCGCTCTTGGGCGTCGTGAAGCGCTTGGTGTTTGGGTTTGCCTTGCAGCAGTCCTTCGTAGAACGTAGTCATCAACATACCCGTTGCCTCATCGTTCACATCCCACAGACTCATCATCATCGTCTGCACCCCTGCCATCTTCAGTCCGCGTTGCAATCCGGCTACACCATCGGCTTCTATATCTCCCATACCCGTCTGGCAAGCAGAGAGCACAGCCAACTGAGTAGTGTGCAGGTCGGTGAGCATGATCTCGCGTGCGGTGAGCACACCATCCTGGTGTTGCGCACTGGCTTTGCCCGTCCAGCCGACCTCTGCACCGCACAGCAGCAGACCTGTTCGGCTCATCGAGTTGTCGGCTATCTCGCTGTTCGCGCCGATCTGTATGAATCCTGCGCTACGGGTGTTCGATGCCATCTGTTGGGCTTTGTCGCCGTGGATATAGAATCCGTGGGTGGCTATATGCAGTTGCGTGGGCGACTGTCCCGACATAGCGTAGAACGCATCTTCCGTACCCTCGCTGCCTGTTACGGTCTTCGAACCCGGGTACAAGGCAGATATGTTCTCCACCTCTTTGAGCGTTGCAGGCAGATACTGGAATAGCTCGCCTTTCGTATTGTCCTTGCCGTACAGCAATCCGCCGAACAGCGTCATGCTGCCATCGTCTTTTGTCTTTTGTCTTTTGTCTTTTGTCTCTTGACACAGCAATCGCGTCGATGACAAGCGGTACATCTGGTAGGTGTCGTTCATCAGTTTGCCATCGGCTGTCAGGTACTCGATGCCCATCTGGTAAAGGAATCCGTCGGGCGAGAAGTAGATCACCTCGCCGTCTTGCGCATTGGCTGCGGCAAGCACGTCGTGCCACACGGCGTTGCCCAACTCCTCGTACTCGTAGGCGCGGAAACGCTTTTGTATGTACTCGGCGTAATCCTTCTGCTTACCGATGCTCACGCACTTCGGTGTGCTCCAGCCCTTACGCAGCACGAGTGCCACGAACTGTGCATCGTCCCCGAATCCCGCCTTGGCAAACTCCACGGCGATCTCGTTGTCCTTGAGCGTGCGTTGTACGTCTTTCCAATGATAGGTCAGACTGCGCGTGAGGTTGCCGTACGCCTGTGAGCGGCTGAGCAGTTGTTGCTCGGCAGTCTCGGCTTGGCGGTTGAGCTGCTCGATCTGCGCCCGGTCTTGGGCATCGGCGGGCTGGGCGTATAGTCCGTCGAGTTCCAGACGGATCGTTCTCAGTTCGCCGAACAGCCGCTCTATCTCCGGATCGTTTGACTCGTGCATGATACGCTCCAGTTCGACGGCTGACGAGAGCAGCAGCCCTTTCATCAGCAGTTGTTTGTCGTATTGCAATCCCTCCGGACAGTTCGATGCAATGATTCCCTCCATCAACGGCATGCGCTGCTGCACGAACAGTTGCCGTTGTTGCTCGGTCATCCATGTGAAGTTGTGCTTCACGTCCTGTTGCATCCACTCCAGGCATTGTTGTTTGCACTTGGCGTAACTTGCGCGGTCACCCAATGCCAGGAAGCAAGCAGCCATGTTGTTAACAGTGGTAATATAGTCCGGATGCTGCTCACCGAGCACGTTCTTGCGGATCTGTGCTGCCTGCTGCAGGCTCTCCAACGCCTCTTGGAAATCCAGACGGCGGTAATGGCAGTCGGCTATGTTGTTCAGCGTGGTGGCTACTGCTATATGGTTTGCCCCGAGCAAAGCGCTCTGTATAGCCAATGCCTGGCGGTTGGCGGCGAGTGCATCCTCGGTATAGTCCATCATCGCCAGACACGCCGCTTTGTTCACCAGCGCCGTGGCGTAAGCCGCACTCTGCTCGCCGTCTCGGTTACGAATAATCTCCACAGCCCGTTCGTTCATCTGCAAAGCCTGTGCATAATTGCCTTGCTGGAAGTATGTCGTGGCGATGTTCGTCAGCAGTTCGGGGTTGTGCGGTGTCAGCCGTAATGCCTGCTCTTGCATAGCGAGCGAGCGGCTGTAGTCGCCTATGCGCGCGTAGCAGAGCGCCAGGTTGTTCTGGATGGCGGTATTCGTCGGGTCTTGACTGAGCACGCCGCTGTACAGACTGATGGCTTTCTCGTAGTTGCCGCTCAGGCTGTAGCAACTGGCTTTCTCGCTATCGATCTCTTTGCGCGGTGCCGACTCCCCTAACTCGTTTTCTATGTCTTGCAGCACCCCTAATGCCTGGCGGTACTCGCCTTTGTATTTCAGTTTGCGCGCCTCGTCCATCCGGCAGGCGGCGATGTTGTGGTAGGCGGTGTTGAGATCTTCGGGGAAGATCAGTTGCAGGGTATCTATCTCCACAGCCTGACGGGTCAGTTGCAGTGCTTTGCGGCAGTCGCCCTGTTGGTAGGCGAGGGTAGCGTCGCCGAACAGCCGTTGTGCGGCGGTGGTGTCCGCCTCGCGAATGATCGTGTGGCGGGTTATCTCAACGCGCTCCTCGACAGGCATATCGATCTTGCTCTGCAGGTACGCGCGGTTACTTTCTAATTGCGTAAGCTCTTTTGCTTGTTCGCCATGCAGTTTTTTGGCGAGAGCAATGGCTTTGTCTGTCATGGTTAAGGCGGCTTGATATTCACCTGCCTGCGACTGCGCTACAGCCAGGGTTGTAGTTATAGCCAACAGGTCATCGTCCTCGGCAACCTGCTCTTGCAGACTCACAGCCTCGGTCAACAAGGTTGCCGTCTGCGTGAACTCTCCTGCCTTGTAGGCACTCATTCCCTGTTCGTACAGCGCATCTATGCGCTCGTACATCGCATCCACCTCCGCCTGTGTCAGCGGCTTGGCTGCGCACAGCGGTGCTGCCCAGTCAAACGCGAGCAGCACCGTTGTTACTATGTTCCGGAAAAACGTATTCATGTTTTTTCGTCTTTGAGTGCTAACGGTCTTTTGTCTTTGAGCGTTAGCGGTCTTTAATCTATCTGAGATAATTCTCCCACTTCGTATTACGCATATCGCCCGACTTCATGAACTCCTCATGCATAGCGAATGCCAGCGACAGGTTATGCTGTGTCTGACCGTGCTTTGCATGCTTCAGATAGTCGCGCAACATCTCGCGATACTCCGGAGCGACGCAGTTGTTGATGATCTCCTCGGCGCGCTGACGCGGGCTCTTGCCACGCAGGTCGGCTACACCTTGTTCGGTCACCAGCACCTTCACCGAGTGCTCCGAGTGATCCTGGTGTGTTACCATCGGTACGATCGACGATATAGCGCCGTTCTTGGCGGTCGAGGCGGTCGTGAAGATACTCAGGTACGAGTTCCTTGCGAAATCGCCGCTACCACCTATACCGTTCATCATCTTCGTACCGCATACGTGCGTCGAGTTGACGTTACCGTAGATATCGGCTTCCAGCGCCGTGTTGATAGCGATGATACCGAGTCGGCGGGCGATCTCCGGACTGTTGGAGGTCTCTTGCGGACGCAGCAGCAGCTTGTCGCGGTAGAAGTCCAGATCGGCGAGTACCTCTGCCATCTTCGATTCTACGAGGCGCAGCGAGCAGCCCGAAGCAAACTTGCAATGTCCGGCTTTGATGAGATCCACCACAGAGTCTTGGATAACTTCCGAGTACATCTCAAACGGCGGGATGTGCGGGTTCTTACCCAGCTCACCCAGCACAGCGTTGGCTACGTTGCCTACACCGCTCTGAATGGGCAGGAACGATGCCGGTATACGACCTGCTTTCATCTCTGCTTCGAGGAAAGCGGCTACGTTCGCACCGATCTTTGCCGTGGTCTCATCTACCGGAGTGAATGCCGGTATCTCGTTCGGACGGTTGGTCTTTACGACGGCGGCAATCTTCGCGGGATCCACTTTGATGTGGTCGCTACCGCAGCGGTCAGAGGGTTTGTAGATAGGTATCTCTCGACGCTGAGGCGGATCAAGGGGTTCATACAAGTCGTGCATACCGCGCATCGAAGCGGGGAACATCTCGTTGAGCTCGATGATGATCTTGTCCGCCAGACGGCAGATGGTCGGCATAATACCTATACCTGCTGCAGGCACGATCGTTCCGTCCTCACCAACGTACGAAGCCTCGATGATTGCCCATTGGGGTTTGGGCAGGAATCCGTAACGCAGGTCTTGGGGCATGTGCGAGAGGTGTCCGTCGAAATAGTGCGTACCCTCGGCATTGATCTCCTCGCGCATCGACTTGTTGGACTGATACGGCGTACGGAACTCCACAGCGTGTGCACGTGCCAGCGCACCGTCGCAACTGTCACCCATCGACGCACCGGTCTCCAAGCCTACACGGAAGGGCTTGCCTTCTGCATGCAACTTCTCGGCTCTTTGCGCCAAGGCGAACGGCACTGCCTTGGGCACACCGGTGGCGGTAAAACCACCGAGACCCAAGACGTCACCATTCTGTATCAATTCAGCAGCCTGTTCGGCTGTCATGAAAGGAAGTGCCATTTAATTTGTAATTTGAAATTTGTGATTTCTAATTACTCAGCGTGACCGTTCGAACCGAGCACATTGATGATTTTGTGCTTGTACAGCTCCTCCATAAGGTCGCGTGCGGGACCGCAGTACTTACGTGGATCGAACTCACCCGGCTTCTCGGCAAATACCTTGCGAACAGCAGCGGTGAAGGCGAGACGCGAGTCACTATCGATGTTGATCTTGCAAACAGCGCTCTTCGCAGCCTTGCGCAGTTGCTCCTCAGGAATACCTACTGCGTCAGGCAGTTTGCCGCCGTATTGGTTGATCATATCTACATACTCCTGCGGTACACTTGACGAGCCGTGCAGAACGATCGGGAAACCGGGCAACTGCTCCATGATAGCGTCCAGTACATCAAAGGCCAATGGAGGAGGAACGAGCTTGCCGGTCTTCGGGTCGCGGGTGCACTGCTCCGGAGTGAACTTGTATGCACCATGGCTCGTACCGATAGAGATAGCCAAGCTGTCGCAGCCCGTGCGGGTAGCAAAGTCAACAACCTCTTCAGGCTTCGTGTAGTGGCTAACTGCGGACGATACTTCGTCCTCAACACCTGCCAATACGCCCAACTCAGCCTCAACGGTTACGTCATACTTGTGAGCATACTCTACTACTTTCTTTGTCAGAGCAATGTTCTCCTCGTAAGGCAGCGACGATGCGTCGATCATCACGCTCGAGAAACCGAAGTCAACGCAGCTCTTGCAAAGCTCGAAGCTGTCACCGTGGTCGAGGTGCAGACAGATCTGCGGATGCTCCCAACCGAGCTCCTTGGCATACTCTACAGCGCCTTGAGCCATGTAACGCAGCAGCGTCTGGTTAGCGTAGTTACGCGCACCTTTCGATACTTGCAGAATAACCGGGCTCTTCGTCTCTGCCGAAGCCTTGATGATAGCCTGCAACTGCTCCATGTTGTTGAAGTTGAATGCCGGGATAGCGTAGCCGCCCTTGATTGCCTTGGCAAACATCTCACGGGTGTTCACCAGTCCTAATTCTTTGTAACTTACCATAATTGTTTGTTTTTTAGTTTGTTGTTTTGGTATTATTGATTGTCTTAATTGTTTTTAATCTTGACCATTCTAAAGTATCAATGAATAGTTTTTAATTGTCTTTAATAGTTGACTGAAAGTGTCCTTCGTGAGCGCGTCAAAACCCGCGCGCATAATCAACGCCACAAAGTTACAAAAAAAATCCCACATTTGCAAGGATTGTGAGATTTTTTTTCAAAATTTGTTAAATTTTGTTCATTTTTCGTCTGTTTGCGCCTTTTTATACCTTATTATTACGCATTGAGGAGTGCTTTGAAGTGATGAAATTGTTGATAGCCGGAAGTCGATGGAGAAAAAATCCCACAAATATGCAGAAAAATATTTGCAAATGTCGATTTTTTTTCGTATCTTTGCAGGCGATAACGTTAACGTTAAATGGTTAAATCGTTAAACTGTTAAATGGTTAAGCGGTTAAAGGGTTAGGATGTATGATTATAGGTGTAACAGGCGGGATAGGTAGCGGAAAATCGACCATACTGCGTGCAGTGGCGCAGCAGGGGTATGCGGTGTATGACTGCGACAAGGAAGCCAAACGGATCATCATGGAGGACGCCGAGGTGCGCAAGCAGATGGTTGAACTATTCGGCGAAGGAGTATATGCAGACGGCGTTTATCAGACAAGCTACGTTGCGGCGCAAGTGTTTGTTTATCCTGAGAAACTGCAGCAATTGAATGCTATTGTTCATCCTGCCGTCACTCGCGACATAGCACATTGGCTGACAGACAAAAAGGTAGCGTTCATCGAGTCAGCCATCCTCATCACAGCCGGCATTGATGCATTTTGCGATAAGGTTGTAGCTGTCATTGCGCCGGAGAAAGTACGTATTCAGCGCGTACTCCAGCGGGCAGAACAGCAACATCACCCACTCAAGGAAGAAGATGTGCGATTGCGGATTCGTGCACAGCGTGGCGACTACAAATCAGCAACAATCAAACTCAACAACGACGGCAGGCGGTCAATAGAAGAATTGGCGCAGGAGCTGATCGGTTATGCCACATCTCAGTTGGCGGAATAGCGTAATTCGTCACCGCAAACAAAAAAAGTTCGCAAATTACTTGCAAATATGCAAAAATTTTTGTAATTTTGTAGCCGCTTATAATTTTAGCTATTATGATCAATCGAACACTTATACGAATCAAGGTGGTACAGACGTTGTTCGGGTACTACCAGAACGAGGATGCGCTGCCGTCGGAGGCACGCAAGCAGTTGATGCGGAGTTTTGCGGACTGCTATGACCTGTATATGCTGCTACTCGATTTTGCGAGTGCGCTGACGACCTATGCCGACGAGCAGTTGCAGGAGCGTATAGCCCGTTCGCAGGCGACTCACACGTCGTTCACGCCGAACAGGCGGTTCATTAAGAACCGTTTTGCCGAGCAACTGTTCAGCAACCAGCGTCTGCGTCGCGAACTGCAGGAGCGTAACCTGTCGTGGGAGGCAGGTATGTCGGCGGTTAAGTCGGTGTATCTGAGTCTGGTGGCAACGCCGTGGTACAAGGAGTACATGGAGCAGGCGGAGTGCACCTACGAGGACGACAAACGCATCTGGAGGAAGATCTACAGCGAGATCATGCCAAGCAACGAGGCGGTACTGTCGGCGCTGGAGGAGATGGAGCTGGAGCTCGACCACTTCACGTGGATCACCGATCTGGACTTTGTGCTGTCGTACGTAGTGAAATCCGTACGCCGATTCCGCGAAGAGGAAGGCGTAGAGCAGGCTCTGCTGGAGATGTTTGACTCGGAGGAAGATCTGGAGTTTGCCACCTCGCTGCTGATGAACGCCATCAACCACCGCGACGAGTACAATGCGCTGATAGACGCGAACCTGAAGAACTGGGATCCCGAGCGTGTGGCACTGATGGATCGAATCATCCTGCTAGTGTCGCTGGCGGAGATAATGAACTATCCGGAGATAGCATTGCAGATCTCGCTGAACGAGTATATAGAGATAGCCAAGGAGTATTCGGGCGAGAAGAACTACTTCTTCATCAACGGTATCCTGGACGGAATCATCCGCCAACTCAAGCGCGAGGACAAGCTGCTGAAGGCGATGGAACTCGACAACTAGTCCCCTAAGATCCTAGTCTTCCTAGTCCCCTAGAAAAACAAACAACTTAAAATAATCACACATGTTAGCAAACATTTTATTGATGATGCAACAGGGTGCGGCAGGTACTGCTCCCGATGCACAGGCTGGTAGCCAATGGTCGTTTTGGATCATGATGATCCTGATCTTCGTCGTATTCTACTTCTTTATGATTCGTCCGCAGACGAAGAAACAGAAAGAGCTGCAGAAGCAACGCGAAGAGATGAAGAAAGGTGACAAGGTTGTGACCGCCGGCGGAATATACGGCGAGATCAAAGAGGTGAGAGACACGTATTTCCTGATCACCGTTGACAAGGACGTAACCATCCGCGTGGACAAGAACAGCGTATATGCTTCGGCAGCTGACGCTCAGCCCGGGCAGCAGAGCTGATAGTTGAAAGTTGAAAGTTGAAAGAGTGAGAGAGATCTTTTATCGTCAAGTGCGGGCATTCAGGTCGTTTTTGCATAGCAAGGACGCCTTGATGTATTTGTCGTTTGTGTTGTTGGCAACGGTTATATGGTTTGCCAACGCGTTCAGTACGCGTCGCACGGTGACGATGACAATCCCCATCACCTACACGCACGTTCCGGACGATTACATCTTCACCAACGCGCCAACCGACCATGTGAATGTTACCTTGGAGGACGAAGGTGTGGATCTGTTCAACAACCGCTCGCGGTTGTTTGAGTTGACATTCGATCTGTCGGAGCATCTGACGGGCGAGGAGGGCACGTTCGTAATCCCTATGGACGAACTGCGTCAAGCCATAGCGCAGCAGTTGGTAGGCGACGCAAGTCTGTCTGCATTCGCGCCCGAACTGCTGACCGGCACGTACACGCGTCAGCACGAAAAGAGCGTGCCGGTCGTATATGCCGGTCAAGTCAAGCCTGCAGCGCAGCATCAGCTCTGCGAAGAGATAAGGCTTATGCCGGAATCGGTCAAGGTGTATGGCACCGAGCAGGATCTGGCAGCCGTAACGCATATCGAAACCGCTCTGACGGACTACGAGGGTGTACAGGACACGTTCCTCACGCGCCTCGCGCTGATTGCACCCAAGGGGCTGCGTATCGTGCCGGACAGTGTGCGCTTGATGGCGGTGGCAGAGCAGTTTACGGAGCGGTCGATGCAAGTGAACATCGATGTGCCCGATCTGCAGACACCGGATAAGCGGTTACATCTCTTCCCGAGCCAGGTGAACGTCACGTTCCGCATCGGCACGTCGTGGTTCAGCAGCGTCGAGGAAGGCGATATCAAGGCAATGGTCGACCTGCCGCAGAAAGGCGTGGATCACCTGCCCGTGCGCGTGGAGTGCACAAATCCGCATATAACACACATACGCGTCAAACCGCAAGAAGTAGAATATTTGATTGAGAGTTATGAGACCCCTACAGATGGTGGATCTGCAGCAGCAGTACCAGAAGATTAAGCCCGAGATGGATGCCGCCATCCAGGCTGTGATAGACAGTGCGGCATTTGTCAAAGGCGCACAGGTCGAGCAGTTTGCCCGGCATCTGGAAGCCTACACCGGTGCCAAGCACGTTATACCTGCCGCCAACGGCACGGAAGCCTTACAGATAGCGTTGATGGCGCTGGGGCTTAAGCCCGGCGACGAGGTTATAACGCCTACGTTCACATTCATCGCTACCGCCGAGGTGGTAGCACTGCTCGGGCTGACGCCCGTAGTGGTGGATGTAGAGTGGGAGACGATGAACATGTCCGTGGAGGCAGTCCGCAAGGCTATTACACCCAAGACGAAAGCCATCGTGCCCGTGCATCTGTTCGGACAATGTGCCGACATGCAACCGCTGCTGCAACTCGCCAAGGAGCATAACCTGTACGTAGTCGAGGATACGGCGCAAGCCATAGGCGCACGCTACACGTTCAGTGACGGTCGCACGGCACAAGCCGGCACGATGGGCGATATAGGTTGCACGAGTTTCTTCCCCTCGAAGAACCTCGGCTGCTACGGCGACGGCGGAGCGCTGTTCACCAACGACGACGAACTGGCAGACACCATCCGCACCATTGCCAACCACGGTATGCGCGTGCGTTATCACCACGACCTGATTGGTGTGAACTCGCGCCTCGATACGATCCAAGCCGCCGTGCTTGACACCAAGCTGCCGCATCTGGACGAGTATATAGCAGCCCGTCAGGCAGCTGCCGCGTACTATGATAAGGCGTTCAGCGGTTGCGAGAAGATTCTTACTCCCGGCAGGGCTGCGAACAGTACGCACGTGTTCCATCAATATACATTGCGCATCGTAGGTGCAGACCGCGACGCTGTGCGCGAACGGCTGACGAAGGCAGGCGTACCGGCGATGATATACTATCCTATACCCCTGCATCTGCAGAAAGCCTACCAAGACCCGCGCTACAAAGCCGGCGACTTCCCCGTAGCCGAGCGTCTGGCAACCTGCGTGCTGTCGCTGCCGATGCACACCGAGCTGGATGAGGAGCAGTTAGCCTTCATCACCAAGGCGGTCGCTGACGCGACGTTATAAAGGTTCACTGCGTGAACGTTAAAGAGTTAAAATGGTTTTACTTCGTAAAACGTTAGATATATAGAATTATGGCACTTTCCTTAGCCCAAAAGCAGACCTTACAGACCAAACTCAGTCCCCAACAGATACAGATAGTGCGTCTGCTGGAAATACCGAGTATGGAGTTACAACGCCGCATCAACGAGGAGTTACAGGAGAATCCTGCCTTGGACGAAGGCAAAGACCCCGAAGCTATTCGTGCCGAAGCGGAACAGAAACGCAGTGAGGACTATGACGGCGAGGGCTTTGGCAACGACGATTACGAGGACAACGACGACAACGAACTCAGCGATGACGACCTCGAGGGGCTTTACCCGAGCGAGGGGGTGATTGAGGGCAAGGACTACGACAAAGACGAAGATTACTCCAACCCGCTCGACAACCCTGACTTCAACTACGACGACTACGTGACGGACGACGAAACGCCGGACTACAAGACGCGTCTGACGAACTACAGCGATCCGCAAGACACGATGGACAGTTCGTTCACGGGTTCGCTATCGCTGATCGATCACCTGAAGTCGCAGGTGTATCTGACGAAGATGACCAAACCCGAACGGCACATAGCGAAGTTCGTGGTGGGCAATATCGACGAGGACGGTTACCTGCGCCGCACGGCGGAGGAACTCGAAGATGACCTGGCGTTCCGCGAGTCGCTGATTGTGCCGCATGAGCAGATGCTGGACATCATCGAGCAGATCAAGCAGTTCGATCCCGCAGGCGTAGGCGCATACGACCTCAAGGAGTGTCTGCTTATACAACTCCGTCAACGCGAGCCGACCCCCGTCAACCAGCGCGCCATACAGATCCTGACCGAGCAGTTCGAGGCATTCAGCCGCAGGCATTTTGAGCGCATACGTGCGCGTTACGGACTGACGGAGGATGAGATGCATGATGTCATCGCCGAGATCGAGCACCTCAACCCCACGCCCGGTGCCGAGTGGGCGGGAACGAACTACGACACCCACGGGGCAACGATCATCCCCGACTTCCTTGTGGAGAACCGCGACGGCGAACTCGTCATGCAACTGCTCGACGGCGAGATACCCGACCTGCACGTGAGCACCGAGTACCAGCAGATGATGAAGGACTACGCCAGCCGCAAGAACCAACTCACCGATGCCGAGAAAGAAACAGTGCAGTTCGTCAAGTCGAAGATCGACAGTGCCAAGTGGTTCATTGATGCCATCAAGCAGCGCAACGAGACGCTCACCCGCACGATGGTGGCGATCATCGAGGCGCAACGCGACTTCTTCTACGAGGGCGACGACAGCGCACTCAAACCGATGATCCTGCAAGACATAGCCGAGAAGACCGGCTACGACGTTTCAACCATCTCGCGCGTGAGCAACTCAAAGTACGTGCAGACCGAGTTCGGCATCTATCCGCTCAAGCACTTCTTCTCCGAAGGTATGCAGAACGTGGAGGGCGACGAGGTTTCCACGCGCGAGATCAAACAAGTGCTGCGCGAGATCATCGACCGCGAGGACAAGTCGCACCCCTTGAACGACGACGAACTGGTGATTGCCATGAAGCAGGCCGGTTACCCGATAGCCCGACGCACCGTGAGCAAGTACCGCCAGCAACTGGGCAAAACCATTGCCCGACTACGCAAACAAATGTAATCAACCATTCATGGCTGATCCACCCCCACCGCAAATGAACAACACGCTATACTACATATCGCGAACGATTTCAGCAATCCTGTACCCGATGTTCATACCGACGTACGGGATACTGATTTATTTCCTTGCACTGCGGCAACTGATCGTTTACCCTGCGCCGCTGATATGGATCGGGGTTATCGGCACGTTTGTGTTCACCTGCCTGCTGCCGCTGTCGGTTGTGCTGGTGATGATCCATCGCGGCAACCTCACGGATATCTACATCCGCAACCCCAAGCAACGCACGATGCCCTACATCTATTCGACCATCTGCTACGGGTTCTGGGCATACTTCTGCTGGCAGGTGATGCATTTGCCGCTGTTCATCGTACTGACGGCTGCCGGCGCAACCGTCGCGTTGCTGCTCGTGCTGCTCATCAACTACACATGGAAGATCAGTGCACATCTTGCTGCTCTCGGCGGGTTGTTCGGCGGGATGATGAGTTTCAGCCTGAGCACGGGCATCAGTGCCACGTGGTCACTTGTCGCCTGTTCGGTGGTGGCACTATTGTTAATGTTCGCGCGCGTGTATGACGGCTCGCATACGCCCCTGCAAGTCGTTTGCGGCTACCTGCTCGGCACGCTGGCTACGTTCATCCCGAATTTAATTGTTGAGAGTTTATAGTTGAGTGTTGAGAGAAGTTTATAGTTGAGTGTTGAGAGAAGTTGAGAGTTGATAGTTTTATATATCGGACAATTTGCACCCTGCTGACGATGGCAGGTTTGTTGTTTTCGGCAGTTACTCGTGCTGACAAGCAGCCGCAACTGCTCAGCGACAGTGCGAAGATCTACCTGCTGACCTGCAGTCCGGGCGAGGCGCTGTACGAGCGCTACGGGCATACGGCAATCTTGGTGCAAGACGAAGAACTCGGCATCAACGATGTGTATAACTACGGCATCTTCGACTTCAATGCCGAGCACTTCTACTGGCGGTTTGTCAAGGGGGAAACGTACTATCAGTTGGGCAAGGAAGACGCCTATTGGTTCGTGCTTTTGTACAAGCGTGCCGGACGCCAGGTGAACATCCAGCAACTCAACCTCACGCCCGAAGACCGCGATGCCATCTACCGCGCACTGCTCATCAACTACTACCCCGAGAACCGCGTGTATCTGTACAACTTCGTGTTCGACAACTGCGCCACTCGCCCGTATTACCTGCTGATGAGCGCGCTGGGAGAGCGATCAGCCATCAAACCTCAAACTACCTCAAACTACCTCAAACTACCTCAAACTACATCAAACCTCAAACATCAAACATCAGATATCACCTTCCGTGAACTGATTCGCTACTATACGCCTAAGGGTTCGTGGGGGGACTTCGGTATCAACCTCGTTTTCGGCCCTCGCGCCGACAAACCGATGACCGACGAGCAGCGACTCTTCCTGCCCGAGCAACTGATGAACCACCTCAGCCGCATGCAGTATGCCGACGGCACGCCGCTTGTGGCTGCCGAACAGATAGAGCCTTTCGTCATCCAGCGCGTGCCGTGGTATGCTACGTGGTACTTCGGGCTGGCGGTACTATTTGTCGTGCTGGCGATCATCTCGCTCCACGACCGCCGGCAGGGCAAACGCACCAAGTGGGTGGACTACATCCTGTACGTCCTGTATGGCGCACTCTTAGTGCTCGTGACGTTCCTCACGTTCTTTTCTATTCATCCGTTAGTAGGTTTCGGCTCGTACCTGCTGATTATTCCTTCTATTCATCTATGCGCACGAATCATCTATCTTTGGCGATAATAGCCTCACTCATCAGCCTGACCACCTTTGCCGCACCGCGACTGACAGTAGCCGTGGTGGTGGACGGCATGCGTCAGGAAACGCTCGACCAACTCCGTCCCTACTGGCAGCAAGGCGGACTGCGTACGCTATCCGAAGAGGCGTATCAGACTACGGTGCGTTTTCCGCATATCGTGTATGGCGGCAGCGAGTGTGTAGCTACGTTTATGACCGGCACGACGCCCTCCGAGCACGGCATAGCGGCTGATACGTACTTCCGTCGCAGTGACCGCAAGCCCCACGCTATTCTTGAGGATATCAACGAACAGGGTATAGGCTGCAACGCTGCTCTTTCGCCGCGAAACCTGCTGTCAGCCACTATCGGCGACGAGCTGCGCATCCGTTACGGCGAACGCGCACATATATACGCACTCGGCTTGGATGCCAACAGCACGATCCTGATGGCAGGGCATGCTGCTGACGGCTGCTGCTGGCTCGATGCGGCAACGGCAAACTGGGTCAGCACCTCGTACTACGGCGAACAACTCCCGCTGGCGCTGAGCGAGTGGAATGCCGGTACACGCCGGCAGGAACTCCTTGCGCGCACCTGGACACCGCGCATCGATATCGATCTGTATAGCGCACCTACCGAACAGGAGAAAAAGAAAGGGTTCAGTTACGCTGCATCGGTTTCCGAGAGTTCCGCCAATTCCGCACTTGAGAGTCTGTTACTCCGCACGCCGATGGCAAACACCATGGTCATCGAGTCGGCGCTTGCCTTGCAGAAACAGGAGCATCTGGGTGAGGACAACATCCCCGACCTGCTCTGTCTGCACCTCTCGACCCGCAGTCCGCTGGCTACCACCGACCAACTCTGCTCAGCCGAGCAGGAAGATATGTACCTCTGGCTCAATCAGGATCTCGGTTACCTGATCGACCAACTCGCGCGCATCGTAGGCGTACAGCATCTGCGCATCGTGGTCATGGGCAAACCCCTGCTTGGGCAGAACACCGAGTCTCTCGCCGCGGCACGTATGCCGGCGCAGTACTTCAATGTCGATCGTGCCGCTGCCCTCACTGCCACTTATCTGATGGCGCTCTATGGCACCGAGCGGTGGGTGGATGGCGGCTACGGACAGTCGGTTTATCTCAACCGCACGCTCATCGAACAGAAACATATTCCTCTGCCCCAACTCCAGCAACAGGTGGCTGCGTTCCTGATGGATTTTGAGGGGGTAGAAGCGGCTTTTCCGTTCACGGAAGCATTGGGCAGTGTTTCCCTCGCCAATACGGTCAACAAACGCGCCTTTGGTGATGTGGTCTTCACCTTGCAACCCCACTGGCTGCTCAAGGCGAACGATAATACGGTACTTGATCACGTGGTCGAGGAAGATCCCATCGTGCCCGTCATGATCTGGTCGGGTGCGTACCAGGCGTTCCCCACAGGCATCAACGATGCTACGCAGATCAAAGCCCTGATGACCGGCAACTGATGCGATCATCTGCACATAGAAATTCTTAAAACTGTAACGATATATGAACAATGCAATTTTTTCCAGCCGTGTGCGCCAAGCACTGCGGGTAATGCTGGTTTTATGCCTGCTACCGGTATCGTATCAGGCTCAGGCACAATGGCGTCTTGGGCTGACCGGTGGCGGTACGTGGAACCACTATTCGATCAACAAACAGTACATGACGGATTACCGTTATGTGGATGAATGGGGCGGTATGGCAGGTGTGACCACGCAGTACAATTTCTTTGAGTGGTTAGGTCTGCGCGCCGAGCTGAACTTCGTACAGCGCAACTACCGCCATACGCGCTACGAGTACGCCGACAATCTCAGCGTGCGCTACGAGAACAACTACCTGCTCTTGCCTGTTACGGTGAACTTCAGTTTCGGCGGGCAGAAAGTGCGCGGATTTGTCAATGCAGGTATATATGCCGGCGTATGGCTCAGCGGTAAGCGTGGCGGAACGGAGATGAACTCGATGGGCGGAGGCAGTGCATTCCAATTCTCGGAGCCGTACCATTTCAACAGTGAGAAAGACCAGCGCGGTGACTTCGGTTACACCGGCGGCATAGGCATCGAGTACCGCTTCCACGAGCATTGGTTGGCGCAGATCGAGGCAACGTGCTACTACAGCATCATCAGTACCACCAAGCAGTACATGGATCACCAGAAAGACTACCGCTACAACACCACCATCGGATTGAAGGCGGGAATCGCTTATGTTTTCTAATGAAAAGTTAAAAATGCAAAATTAAAAATTATGAAAACGAATATATCTTCAATCTTCAATCTTCAATCTTCAATCATTATGGCGCTCGGCGTCATAATGCTCACCGCTTGCCGGCAGGAGAGTGATGATGTGCTCAACTATGCGCATCAGGACGAGATGGCGTTCAGTAAAGCCGAGAGCAGTTACGCCGCCAAGTTCGATGTGATGTGGAATGGTCTGAACGCCAACTATGCGTTGTGGGACTATGAGGCGGAACATGGTTTGAATTGGGACAAGGTGTATGAACAGTTCCGTCCTCGGTTTGTAGCCTTGGATTCGTCGAAGACGGCTGTGACCGACAAGCAGCTCAAAGCCTTGCTGGACTCGGTGATAGCCCCGCTGCATGACGGACACCTGGCGGTTCAACTCAAAAACCACGCTACGGGCAAATACGTAAGTTCGGGTCCCGGTGTGTTGCGCCTTGCACGCGAACGCCTGGACGAATATCAGACCATAGCGAGTACGGAGTTGGATCTGAACTATTATGCCAAGAACGGATTGCTGAAGGAATGCATCACAAAAAGTTCGTATACCATTCAGACGGTAGCAAAGGAATCACTCAAATACATTGATGCGGTCGTCACTCGCCTGGAAGCTGTTCCCGAGTCGGAGCGTACACCCGCGCAAAACGACACCTTGGCGATCTACTCACCGATAGGCAGGGAGTTATCTTCAGCCCTTTCCCTTACCTTAGTGGATGAAAACCAGAAGGCTATAGAGAAGTACAATATAATAGCCTACAAATACCAATATCTGCACATCCCGTATCTGGAGCCGATAGACCCCGTAATCAACGAATATGGTCTGGACATCACCTACGCCTTGTTTAACGACAATATAGCCTATCTCAAATTCGACGGCTTCAAGCTCAGTGCATATCTGGAGCAGGAGTTCATAGATGACGTTTTCGGCGGTTGCAGCGATGCGACCAAAGCGCTGATTAAAGAGGTCGGCGACGTATGGCGTGCATGGTTCAATGCTATTCAACAGCATCAAAAAGCCGGTGACCTCGGAGGCGTGATCATTGACGTGCGCAGCAACGGTGGCGGATTCCTCAACGACGCGAAGTTCGTACTCGGTGCGCTCCGGCAGGCGGACGAATCGGGTGGGTTCCATGATTGCGATGCCCGATTCAAACGCGGCTCAGGACGGTTTGACTACTCGCCGGTTATGCCGCAGATCATGCCGGTTCTCAGTGAGGAACACGTCACGGTGACTGCACCGGTTGTCGTGCTCTGTAACTGCTTGTCCGTAAGTATGGCGGAACACACATCCTACGGAGTCAAACTGTTTGATAACGGCACACTGGTCGGTACACGTACGTTTGGCGGATTCAGCGCGCTGTCCGACGAAGCAACCTATTCGGCGAACTATGCCGGTTTTGTCGGGGTGATGAACGTCACGCCGGTGTTCTGCTATGTGCCGCAGGAGGTGGCGTATATGCTCTCGGAGAACTCCAAGGGCGACAAGGTTGTCGAAGGCTATGGTATAGAGCCGGATATTGAGGTGGCTTTGGACGACGAGGCATTCGAAAGCACCGGCAAAGACAACCAACTCGACCGCGCGTTGAAGTATATCCGTACAGGCAATTGATGCAACTGCTTATCTATAGTATCCTGATCTATTGGGTTGCAGTCAATGTCGTAACCTTCGCTTTGTTCGGCATCGACAAGCGGAAAGCGCAGCAATCCAAATGGCGGATTGAGGAATCGACCTTGCTCTTGTGGGCGGCGTTCGGCGGCAGTATAGGGGCACTACTCGGCATGAAAGTCTGGCACCACAAGACGCTGCATCGCAAGTTCACCTGGGGCATCCCGGCGATACTGATTGCGCAGCTGACGTTAGCCGGAGTGATCGTTTATTATATTGTGACATTGCTGTCCATTTAACTTTTTGCATATACCTATGAATCTGCTGTACTATAAGCCTTTACATAAGCAATGCATTGAAACGAACATGTTTATTTATGTTTATTTC
>CADBAZ010000007.1 GCA_902792835.1 uncultured Bacteroidales bacterium | reverse complement strand
AGCTGCATCTGTCGACTCCATTGGCGAATACATCTTTACGAGTAACAACTCGCCCATTCAGTTCTATGTGCAGAACATGACACCTCCAGGCATTACGTCGAATACGTTTGCCAATGTTAATGGTTGCGTATATGCCTATTGCTACGAGAGTGCTTACGCCGCTTATGAGAGCCACCCGTTCTGGAGTCAGACTTGCTTGGGATTTGACACAGATCCGGAAGATCTGAATCTCCGTGAGTATCAGTTGCAGATGATATATATCAACAACATAGCCCTCGACAACTACGATCCGAATCTGTATAATTATAACATCACATTACCTTCCGGCTCGAGCGCCCCGCTTGTAACATACAAACCGGGTTACACGAGCCAGAGTATTACCGTAGAGCAAGCCTCTTCTCCAGATGGCAAGGCATATATCCATGTCAACGGGTCGGCTACCTACTCGCTGTACTTCGCTGTTGATGGCGGTGGTAGCCAGCAGGGAGATGAAGTTGTTTCGTTTGAGTTGGACGAGAACTGGAAGTTCATTATGTTGCCGACTTTATTTGGTTTGACGGATGACGATGTAACAGCAAGCGATGAGATCGAATGGGCAACATATAGCGGTATGCAACGTGCATCAGGGCGTTCAGGCTGGGTGAAAGTGCTCAGTTCGGCTACAGCTAACGGCGGAGTGGCATATATCGTACGTGCGAAGAACGGTTCAGCCACATTGAATATGAATGTCCCAGCATCAGCAAGTAGTAACGGGACAAGTATAGCACTGACGCTGGAGACCCACGCTGCGTCCCACGAGCAGAATGCCAACTGGAACTTCATTGGTAACCCGTACAACGTAGGATATAATATCGCAGGCTTCGATGCAATGGGAATAACCTCGCCTATCACCGTTTGGAACGGAACAGGCTACTCGACATACACGCCGGGTATTGATGAATACATCTTGCAACCATTTGAGCCGTTCTTTATTCAGATACCGGATGACGGTAGTGTAAGTGAACTGATGTTATCTCCGGAGTATTTTGAGGGTGGCAACGGCAGCAATCCGACAGGAGGTAATGAAGGCAGTTATACCTTCACCTTCATCACGCAATATTGGGATGCTGCTGAAGGAAGCTGGATGTCCGGTATGAATGGTTCTGACTTTATAGACGGAATGGGTCTGCAATGTACGACACTCAGCACAGGAGCCAATGCACAATGTCCGGAATGGTTCAGTAACATCTCGACCGTAATCGTAACGTACACGACAAGCGGCATGAGCGGCGCCGGCTCAGTTATGATAGAGATTGACGGGATAAACAAGTCGGAGTATGTGGCACCATCCGGTGATACCGAACTGCGCGAGCTGACATTTGACTTCGTGGACGAGATGCCGAGCGGAAAGCCGTCCATCACAGTGGATTGTACAGAAGACGCTATATATATTTACAGCGTAACCATCATAACGAAGTAACCAGGCTCTCCGCTTTTAGGAGATCTTCCGGAGTATCGATGCCAATGGTGGCATGATGGGTGACGGCTACGCGAATCGTGTAGCCGTTTTCCAGCCAACGTAGTTGCTCAAGGCTTTCTGCCAACTCAAGTGGAGTAGGGGCTAATGTGGCGATGGTTTGTAATATAGTCGCACGGTAGGCGTACATGCCTACGTGACGGTAGAAAGTGTGATGCATGAGCCATTGCTCTTGTGGCACGTTGCGCAGATAAGGGATAATACTACGAGAGAATAAGATGGCACGATTGTGTTTGTCGAACACTACTTTCGGTGTATTAGGGTTTTGCAAATCTTCCCAGGAGTCGCTTGGACTATATGGCCTTGCCAGCGTGGCGATGTCGGTTTGCTGATTCTCAAAACAACGGCACAAGTCGCTTACCTGCTCCGGATGCACAAACGGTTCATCGCCTTGGATATTCACCACAACAAGATCTTCTGCGTCTGTTTCGGGATGTTGCTTGAGCCAACTATTCATGGCTTCGAGGCAACGGTCTGTACCGCACTTGTGGTCAGCGCGTGTCATCATAGCGTTTCCTCCAAATCCTTGCACGGCATCAAGAATACGCTCATCGTCAGTGGCAACGATCACATCCGTGAGAGCCGTACATTGTGCTACATGCTGATATACATGTTGGATGACCGGTTTGCCGGCAAGTGATGCCAAGGGCTTACCAGGCAGACGGGTTGAAGCATAGCGTGCGGGAATGATAGCAATGTATTTCATACTTCTTCTGACTTGTCCGGATGCTCCACTAAACTAAGCAAATGTATAGCTCCGGCAATGGTTTTTACATTTTGTATCGTTATATACCGCTTGTGCGGAATTGTTTTGAGCTCTTCCTCTGTCAATCCTTTTGTTCGTACCGGCTCGTCATGGAACATGCACCTCTGCGGTCGGCTTACGGCGTATTGGATAAGGCTTGCGAAGGATGCGCTCTGATAATATGCGTCATTGTTCTGCGGCAGATAGAGCGCCATTCGTTCTCCTTTGAGCAGGATCTTCTCTATGCCCAACCGGCAGCAAATCCAGCGTAAGCGAACAACATTGAGTAGTTCACGTGCCTGTTCGGGAAGCGGCCCGAATCGGTCAATCAAACGTTTCTCGTACGCAAGGAGTTCTTGCTCATCACGTAAGGAGTCGAGTTCGCGGTAAAGGGTGATGCGCTCACTGATATTCTCGATATAGTCGGGTGGGAAGTTCACCTGCAAGTCGCACTCGAATTGTGCGTCTTCCACCCACCTGCGGCTATATGCCATTTGCGTTTTGTCAGTTGTTTGGTCATTATCTTCTGTGTTGACCAAGCCTTCTTCCTCTTTGAGTTCCTCGACAGCCTCATTCAAGATTCGTTGATATGTTTCGTAGCCAAGGTCGGCAATGAAGCCAGACTGCTCGGCACCTAACATATTGCCGGCTCCACGGATATCGAGATCCTGCATTGCCAGATGGAAGCCCGAGCCGAGTTCAGCAAATGTTGTGATGGCATCCAGACGTCGGCGTGCTTCCGGTGTAAGTAGTTCACGGTCGGGAGTAATAAGGTAGCAATATGCCTTACGGTTGCTTCGTCCTACACGGCCGCGCAGTTGGTGCAGATCAGCCAAACCGTAATTTTGCGCCGAGAAAATGAACATCGTGTTAACGTTCGGTATGTCAATGCCGGACTCGATGATGGTAGTGGATATGAGGATGTCGTAATCATAGTTGATGAAGTCTTCCAGCCGTTGTGCCACTTCATCAGCGGGCATCTGTCCGTGAGCGATGACAATTCGTGCTTCCGGACACAGGCGATGAATGCGGTGCTCAATGCGTTCGAGCATTTCTATCCGGTTGCAGACAACGAACACTTGTCCGTTACGTGACATCTCAATGTCGATAGCCTCCTTGATGATATCCTCGTCATCCAACGTAATTGACTCGGTTATGACAGGGAAACGGTTCGGCGGCGGCGTTGTCATTACGCTCAAGTCGCGTGCTCCGAGCAGCGAGAACTGCAAGGTTCGCGGAATAGGTGTAGCAGTGAGTGTAAGAACATCGATGTTTGTCCTGAGACTCTTGAGTTTCTCCTTGACTGCCACACCGAACTTCTGCTCTTCATCGATGATGAGCAAACCGAGATCGTGCCACTTGACCGTTTTGCCGATGAGCTTGTGCGTGCCGATCAGGATATCAATCTTTCCGGCAGCCAGTTGCTCCAATATCTCCTTGACTTCTTTTGGCGTTTTTGCTCGACTCAGGTATTCAACTTTGACGGGGAAGTTGCGGAATCGCTCCGAGAATGTCGTGTAATGCTGCAAAGCCAAGACTGTAGTCGGCACAAGCACAGCTACTTGCTTGCCGTCAGTAGCAACTTTGAATGCAGCTCGCATAGCAATCTCCGTCTTGCCGAATCCTACATCGCCGCAGATGAGCCGATCCATCGGCTGCGGACTCTCCAGATCATGTTTGACATCGAGTGTGGCTTTAGCCTGATCAGGTGTGTCTTCATAGATGAACGAAGCCTCAAGTTCCTGCTGCATGTAGCCGTCCGGAGTATAAGCAAAGCCTTTCTGCTGTTTGCGTGTGGCGTACAAGCGGATGAGATCACGGGCAATCTCCTTGACTTTGTCTTTTGTACGTTCTTTGAGCCGTTCCCATGCTCCCGAGCCAACACGAGAAACGGTCGGTGCTGAACCTTCCTTGCCTTTGTACTTGCTTATGCGATGCAGGTTGTGGATGCTGACGAATATGGTATCTCCGTCGCGGTAGATGAGTTTGATCATTTCCTGCGGTTTACCGTTGACTCCGGTAATCACCAAGCCGCCGAACTTACCTATACCGTGATCCGAGTGTACCACATAATCGCCGACCTGCAACTGATTGAGTTCTTTGAGCGTCATCACCGCTTTGCCTCGGCGTGCATTATCCGAGGTGAGAGTAACACGATGGTAACGTTCGAAAATCTGATGATCGGTGTAGCAAGCAATCTTGTGCGCATGATCCACCCATCCGCCATGCAGTGCGTGATCAACCGGAGTAAACAATTCCGCACGTTGCTCTTGCTCGTCAGGTAGATGTTCGTCATCCTTGCTTGTCGGTATAGCCGCCATGATGGCTGACAGACGGTCTGTCTGCTTCTTGTAGTCAGACAGAATAAAGATGGTATAGCCCATTGACAAGCGTTCGGTCATATCCTGCATCAGCAGTTCAAACTGCTTATGGAAAAGCGGCTGCGGCAATGTGTCGAACGCAATGCGCGAAAAAGTATCGAACGAGCACTTGGCGCCTATCTCCATGGTATCATGCCATGGCACATCTTCACCGCTCTCGTATAAGGCAGCATGAAGTGGCGTGAGGTGAATATTGTTCCCTATATATAATGTATCCTCAGGCAAGTAGGCTGTCAAGTTAACCAAATCCTCTGTGTCGTCAGTGCGCACAACTGCTACTTCATCCACACGTTTGTCGGAGAGCTGCGTCTCGATATCAAACGTACGGATGGAGTCAATCTCGTCACCAAAGAAATCCAAACGGAACGGATTCTCGCAAGCATAACTAAAAATATCCACTATACCTCCTCGTATAGCAAACTGTCCGGGTTCATACACAAAGTCCACACGTACAAATCCCAAGTCGAGTAGCTTTTGTGAAAGTGCAACGGTGGAAATCTCGTCACCGGTATGCAGGTTAATACTGCTATGCTTTAAGATATCTGGTGCAGAAGTCAGTTCGCTCAATGCTTCGGGGTAGGTGACTATTGCTATATTCCTTACCGCTTGCACCAGCGCGCTTAGCGCACGTGTGCGTTGGATAGCCATCGACTCGTCAATTGTTGACTGACGGCGTCGGTGGGAATGCGGAAAGAAATGCAACGTATTTTCGGCAGCATTAGCGCCCAGGGTACGCATGTCAGCAAAGAGGTATTGCGCCTCATCAGCATTGTCGCACACAATGAGATGTACGGAGTGGCTCTTGTCCTGCTCACGTATGGCAGACAATACGACTGATCGCAAACTCGCGTGCAAGCCCGTGAGTAGCAGATGACCGGTAGAGCGTTGCTGCAATTGCCGTACGATGGCTGCAATCTCGCTATTGCCGTCAATCAACAGTTGCCTGAGTTCGTCAATAGTCATCTTTATTCGGGAATCTGAATCTTCATCGATTGCTTACCTTTATTGTTTTCAAAGATAAGCCAATACACGCCTTTCTGCATCTGGAATGTTTGTGTGCCGGTCAACAGTTGATCGATGAACGTTGAGCCATCCGGAGTGATTACAAGCATCGTGGTTGGCTGTGCTATGTGGTGCATAACCAGCGCGTGCGGTTCAATATGCATTCCCAACTTCAAATCAACTATGCTTAAGTCTAACTCTCCATCGGAAGAATGGGTGGGATTCCAGCCATCCGTTCCGCGAGTATATATATATGGGGATACATCAAAACTGTTAAACACCGGATCGTTCGGAATAAATGCCAATGCAGGGTCTTTCTCCATTGATTTTAGAGCCAAATCGAATTGCGTGTTAACAAACACCACTTCTCCATAATGATCCTTGGGCTTGACAAGATGACAAGGTTCGGAATACTTCTCGCTTACCATCTCCTTCTTAGGTTCAGCCGAACGGACAAAGCAGTCGTAGAACAGGAATCCGCGTAATCCCTCTTGGGTACGAGCAGCAGCGAGGTAGGACGAAGATTTGGTAGGCAGTACTTCGAGTGTCGAACGATAGCAAATCAGAGTCATACCTCCTGAGATGAAATTGTCACTACCCATTATGTGGCAATTATTCATAAACAACCGGCATCCGGCATCGCCGTACAATGTATTTTCTACACCTATCAGACGGCAGCCTATGACTTGTATTCTGTCAGCCATCCCTGCTATAGCGAGAGCTGCAGCCGGACGATGATACTTGGCAGCTTGCACATCCGTAGAATTCTGTAATGCCGGTCGACGAGGAGTCTCATCGTATTGCGGTACAATCTGATCATGCGCTTCCAAACGTGTAATATACCTGTTGAATGCATTCTCGATGATCAGGTTCTCCAATGTAACATCCTCGGCTGAGATAACCACTGTGGCATTATAGTATAGTTCACGTCCACCGATATTCTTTACTGCAAGTTCTTTGTTTTCTTTGTTGATCTTTAATGCACTTGCCGAGTGTGTATAATGTTCGGTCATCGAGTAGTAGTTGTACTCATCACCGTAGTAACCTGTGATGCGCACAGCCTGATCATGAATATCCAAGCCTCCGTTGCTGATACTTACTGACGGAATAGCAGCCTCGTTGACGAGGGAGATGTTTGGCTGGTTTATACGCAACATCTCATCATATTGCCCCGGTGCAATGGCGATTGTGACGTGCTGATCGGGTGTGCGTTTCATTCGGTTGACAGCACGCAGAGCCTGACGGATTGTCGTGTAGCGGCGCTTGACTCCCACGTACAATGTGTCAGTATATTGCAACGAATCGTTCGCTGTGAGTTCGCGTCGGAAATCCAAACGCTTGTTGACCGGAGATTTTTTCACAACCAACAGTGAGGTGCGCTGCATTCGAAAACTATCCAAATCCAACACATCAACCGAGTAACTACCTGAACGTAGTTCTATCTCGTCATTGCCGCTAAAGGTATAGACATATCCGGGTTCATGTACGTTGGTGAACTTGATGGTGGCACCGCTCAGATCAATCTGTGACTGAATGGTAACAGGGTAGGTCGGGCGCTTGGTGAACACCAACTGGTTGAGGTTGGTGATAGCGGCAATCGTATCCATTACATAGTCGTTCACCCCTTGCGGACGAACCTTATACTGGTTGTTCGGCTCAGTGTAGATAGTGTAACGGTTACCGTTCAGTTCGTAGAACGCGTGGAATGTAGTCGGATACTTGGGCGTAAGCACGAGCGACAACTTACGAATCTCACTGTCAGGCAATCCGATTATCTTTCCCTTGAATTCGTTGAGCTCAATGTTTCGCGTCTTGATGGTGTAATTCTGTCCTGTGTTCTGGAAATTGATAGAGTCCGTTGTCACAAGCATCTTAGTCGGATCTCCTTTCAATGCTAGACCATAGACGTAACCTAATGGCAGACGGATATTCTGCTCTCCAATATTCAATGTATGTGTAGCACCGTTCTCCCTGTTGGTGATCTCCAACGAACATTGTTTGGGCAATGTTCCGGTGAAGTAAAGGTCACCCCACTCAGCAGGGTAACGGACTATACGGGCTACCATCAACTTGTCATCCAGACAAGCCAAGCGATAATGTCCCTGACGCGGTATAGAGAACCAGATAACCTCTGCGCCTTGACCACTTATCTTGCGCGTTTGTGAGAATTGCATATCTTCCGAACTGAGCCGATACGTAGCAGGAACACCGGTAGATGCAACGGCATATTCGATGATGTCACCTTCATAGAACAATTGTTCTATATATACCTGAGGATCAGCCGCCATACCCGATGCAAGGTGACCGGTAAAGGTGGCTCCATGCAGTTTGTCATGCAACTCAGCCTCGTCAAAACGGGATAGTTTGGTGTTCGTCGTACGCAGACGATGTGATCTGATGCCGTGACCGTTGAACGAAATGTTCACGTTCTTTGAACCGAGAAAGTCTGAGATATACACGTTTGTCGCTCCGGGAACGGCTGTAGGCATCCAACTGTTAATCTCACCTGAGGTCAACATGTTCTCGTATTTAGTACGATCAAAACTCACTGCTCCGAAATCCCATATCTGAGGACGTTCCACTTGTCCGAACAGAGTGGTTGAATATAGCAGGATGATTAGTAGTGTTTGAAAATATGTACGCATAATGGGTATATATCGTTGATTGTTATTTCTTTATGTTGTATGCAGAGTCATCTCGCATTTCTTGCAATCAAATTGCAGTTCGACTATCGTGCCGTTACTCAGTCTGAGGTAGCGGGGTTCTTGCTCTGACTTTAGTCTTGTCGGTTGCTTGCGGCAGTGTCCCGATTCATAGAGGATGCAATATTTGCAGGTCATCAGCGGCTCGTTGCTGTTGTCATAATCAGGTTGTTGAATAGCATCCGCATGGATAGGATTGACTATTTCGCGTGTATGGCTTGTATCTTGGGCTTCAACAGCAGCTGCTATCATCTCACGACGCCATGCGTTCAAGGTGCTCATCGGAATGAAAAACGCGTCATTAGGTACGTTCACCTCAGTAGCTATGTAATCGCTGTCACCTAACTTGGCAAGCTGTGCGCGTTGCGTTTGCTTAGCCTGCTCGCCTTGTGTGGCTAAAGTGTGCGGATGAACGAATGTGCGCGTGACGTGCCAAGTGTTGTCATTACTGCTTATCGTCAGGCTGAAACCTTCCGAAATCATAGCAAGCGATAGCGTTACAGGAATGCGCCGGTGAGCATGTAGTTGCTTTAAGAATGTTGCGTCGGTATTACGATAGATCATTGTCCCTGCCGGTACATTCTCTTTGTGGAATGTACTGACTGCTACCGCTGAACCGCTTAATGGGGTAACACTATTCACCTGAAATCCTTTGTCGCCGTAGCACAACCCGTCACCGTTATGCAGAGTCACACCGGGAAGTAGTTGGATATGTATCGTGCGGTCGCGGCTACTTGTGACGATACCGATTTTCTCTCCCGTAGACTTGGGCGTAGTCCAATTCGCCATGCTATCCGTTCTACCGTGCAAGAAGTACTGCGTGCCGTCACGATGAAAAGTCTTCTCGGGATTTGGCGCGAACTTATGTGTTATATTATACCTATTGCAATTGTTCAAAGCATCCAGCTTCTGCCGATAGTACGCCACGATATTCGTCACGTAATCGGCATCTTTCAGCCTTCCTTCTATCTTAATTGTACTTACTCCGGCATCTATCAGTTCGCGCAAATATGCGGAGCGATCCATGTCTTTGAGCGAGAGCACATAACGTTGGTGCAAAGGCTTTCCTTGATCGTCACGCAGTTCTTGTCCGTGACTATCCAACACATCGTACGCCATACGGCACATCTGCGCACAAGCTCCACGGTTAGCACTTCTGCCCAACAGTCGTTCGGACATGAAACATTTACCCGAATAGCAAACGCATACTGCTCCGTGTACGAAGACTTCCAATTCGATCGGTTGATCAGGTTTGTCTGCTAATGTTGCCTCACGGATCGCACGAATCTGATCAATCGTCAGTTCGCGTGCAAGCACAGCACGACGAAAACCCGCACGTTGCAACTGTACTACCTGCTCGGGTGTTCGATTGTCGCACTGTGTGGAAGCGTGCAATCGGATAGGAGGCAAATCTTCTTTCAGCAGACGCAAATCCTGTACAATCAGTGCATCCACACCGGCATCATAGAGTTGCCACGCCATCTGTGCCGCTTCTCTGCGTTCGTTGTCATCCATTAGTGTGTTTACCGTCACCAGCACTTTTACGCTGAAACGATGTGCATATCCGGTCAACTGACGTATATCCTCAATACTGTTACCTGCAGCCTGACGTGCACTGAAACGTGGAGCACCTATATACACAGCATCTGCACCTGCCATTATAGCGGCACGTGCTACTTCAATGTTTTTTGCCGGTGCAAGTAACTCCATAATCTTCAAATCTCAAATCTTCAAATTCTCAAATTGCTCTCGCAATGCTTTCGCCCACGCATACATCACAATACCTGCCGTAACACTTACGTTCAGCGAGTGCTTGGTGCCATACTGCGGCAGTTCGATACATCCGTCACATAATGCCAGCACCTCATCTGCCACACCGAACACCTCATGTCCTAATACCAGTGCCACACCTTGGGGTAGGGTGCTTTGTTTATATACATCGATGGCTTGCTCAAGCGTAACGGCATTGTGTGCCAGTTCGACTGCATAAACCATGTATCCCTTTTCCCGCAGCGTAATAACAGCATCTACCGTGCGCTCATGGTATGTGTAACTGACTGTCAGTTCTGCGCCCAATGCAGTCTTATGGATCTCGGTATTGGGCGGACATGGAGATATACCGCATAAGCATAATCCCTCAATACAGAAAGCATCAGCAGTACGAAATACTGCACCCACATTGTGCTGACTGCGCACATTGTCAAGTACCATTACCAGTGGCACTTTCTTCGTCTCGCGAAACGCTTCCGGCGTTAAGCGGTGCATCTCCTGTATATTCTTCTTTATCCTTTCCAATATACGCTATTAAGCAATTGCTTAGTGATTGTTTATTAGTCCCTCGGGGAGACGAACGGTGAGCACTTTAGACTGCTCATCCACTTCGGAAACAAAATCCTCATGCAAAGGCAATAATGTGCCGTCGTTCAATTGAACTAATGTGTTCAGTGTTGAGGTGTCGATTGCTATGATTGTACCTAACACTCCATGCTCTGTATCACAAAGAGTATATCCGGTTATCGAACCAAGATCTGTCGGAATACCGGCATTCTCAGGAAGATCAGAACGTAACATATACGCTTCTGCGCCTACATAGCGTATTGCTTGCTGTTCTGTATTGATACCTTGTATGGTTAGCAGCATATCCTCGCTGCCTTTTGTTCTCCAATCTGTTACACGAAAAGGAACAAATATCCCATCTATGTTCAAGATGATGAAAGTCGCATCATTGTCTTCCCAACAGGAATTCAGCATCCTGCATTGCAACTCACCACTTGTACCGTGCGTGCGTTGAATACGACCTATATGCACTATTTCTTGCTCGCTGATCACTATGCAAACTTGTGTTTAACTCGTTATTATTGAGGTAGACTGACGAGCAGTTTTCCTGTGCTTATATTGTAACTGGCTCGATATATGCGAAGCGTCTCATGTGCCATACCATTCATCGGCGCAGCTGTGCCTGATGCCAGGTCATATTTCTCTCCGCATATCGGACATACTGCAAAAATTCCATCGACGACACACGGTTTGTCGCGCCTTAGGCAGTTCGGGCAACACAAATCGTAAGCCGCATATGGATGCCAACCGTCGATATACACTACTGTACCGGCATATCCGTATGCATCCAAAACAGTCAGAGGCTGTGTTATGCCATTAAGATGAACACCTCCGGCATCGGCTATAAGGTAAGTGCCCACATTCTCCGGAACAAAATGGATATACATTCCTACATGTGTATCTATCTCCAAGTGCACAGGGTGAGTGGGAACTGAACTGCGATAGTTCAGTCCTTCACATCCGGTCAACAGCAGAAGAGATATGCACAAGAGCAATTTGTTCCTCATAAATTATTGCATAGCAGACAGATGAACCTCATAAATGAGGGTGGAATAGGGAGGAATATATCCAAAATAGCCTTCCGTACCGGTGCCATCCGAACCATAACCTAAACTGTGAGGGATATACAGCACAAAATCGTCATGCACGCGCATTTTCTGCAAGCCCTCGGAGAATCCCGGGACGGTTTGTTGCAACAAGAATATAGCATCTGTACTTTCCTGCAACAACTGCCCCTGGTTGTACTCGTAATCTTTTCCGCTATAACTACTAATGAGGTAAAGCTTGTAATCGACTACTACAGTGCTATTATAGTTCGGCCGACTCTCTGTCGGGTTAGGGCTTGGATTGAGTTGCTTGTACTGCAAACCACTGATAGTTGTAACTACTCCGGGCTGTGTTTTGTTATATTCCAACCACGCCTCATTCAAGGATTTCCAATCCAGATAATTATTTTGCTTGCAACCTGACAGCGAAAGCAATAATACGAATGTATATCCTAATCTTTTCATCATTATAAACTTTCAATTTCGTTAAACTGTAATCACTTAACTTACTGCGCCAGCCAAAGTTCAGGGTTTAGCAATGTTCTATCCTCCCAAACTTGAAACTGCAACTCAGTCTTGTTATCATCATCGGAATTGGATGCAATCTTTCCGATATTTTGCTTGGCTTGTATTTTATCTCCCGGTTTGACTGCAGGTGTCTGAATGCCGGTATATACTGTGCGGTAATTTCCGTGTTGCACGATAATGGCATAAGTGGATCCCATAACCATACATGTCGTAACCTCGCCTTCATATACAGCACGTGCGTTGCTTCCGGCTGTCGTTTGAATATATACGCCTTTATTGTTGATGGTTACGTTCTCATATACCGGATGCTGGTGTTTGCCGTAATGGCCGCTAATGAAGCCTTTCTCTACCGGCCATGGTAAACGACCTTTGTTTGCCGCAAATCCACCGGCTATGAGTTCCTGCTCCTTGGTGAGTTGTTGCTTGCGGTCAACCTGTTTGGCGATGGCTTTCTCTATCTGTTTGTTTAGTTCATCTATCTTTTTCTGTTGTTGTTTTTGTTTGGCAATCAATTCTTTTTCTTTCTTTTTGAGATCCTGCAGCATAGCTTTCTGCTTGCGTTCGTTGCGAGCAAGTTGATCTCGTTCGCGCTGTTGGGTCTTGAGAGCCGAGTCTTTCTCCTTGCGGTTGTCTTGAATAAGGTTCGTCTGAATCTGTATGTCGGCTTTGATACTCTCTATGCGCTCAACTTGTTCTTGCCTGTATGCAGCAAATTCACGCATATAACGGATACGTCGGAAGAGTTGGTTGAAGTCTTTGGCGGAAAGTAAGAACAACAGCGGCGATTGCTGCATGTCGGCGTAGTGCGTCAACTGCACCAGATTAGCATAATCCCGCTTGAGCGAGTCAAGCTCGGCCTGCAGACGCGATTGCTCGTTTTGCAGTCGGTTCTGCTCTTTGTCGAGAGCAACAAGTTCCTGATTGATTGAGTTAATCAACTTCTTACGCGTGCGTATATCTTGTCCGATAAGATTCAGTTTGTTCTCTGTTGCCTTTTCGTTCTGCTTGGTCTGACTGATCATCTTGCCTGTATTCTCAAGTTCCTCGGCATACTTCTTCTGCTGAGCCTGTAACTCCTTGAGGTCTTGGGCATTGATGCATACTGCCGCAAGCAGTAGATACAAAACTATGTGTAATCGATGCACTCTCATATTCTAATTATCATATTTCAATTTGTCAAATGCCTGATATCAATTGTTGGAGTGACACCTGGCGATAGGTCTCAATATTCGTCGGTCGCATATTTACGTTTCCGTCAGTCTGAATGGTGTTGGTGTAAATAACCGCTGACCCGCTCATTCCGGCACGCGATACTTGCATTGTCAGTTGTGGCTCATCGCGATGAGCTAAAATATGGTTGTCTATCCACGAATCAAGTTCATCGAGTGACATTTCCACTCCCATCTCTGCCAGATCGTTGTAAGTCAGCCGCGTGTAGCGTCGGTTGAGTTTGTCAATGATGGTTACATTATCTCCGTTGGCTTCGATGCGGAACATCTCTATACCAGCCATCGGCTGAATGCTGAGCGACATAGCTGTACCACGTTGCCAGCGCAAACTGGCCGGAGTAGTAATCTGCTGACCTTGAACCACAGCAGTGACAGTCATTCGTGGGATGTACATCGTCTGAACCATTGCTTTCCGTGCAGCGTCTATCGAATCCTGAATGCGTTGGCGTTCTAACGCTTCTGCCTCTGCACGCGCCAATGCTTCCTGTCGGGCTTGAACGAGAGCAATAGAATCCTGTTGACGGCGCAACTCGGCTTCTTGCTGCCGGGCTATTTTTTTCTTGTTAGCACATCCTGTTGCTGCTATCACACAAACAACGAACAGGGTTAATATATATATATTCCGTTTCATATTCTTTTATTCTTTATTTGCTGCATTCTTTATCTGTTCATAATGTTCTGCAATCGTTCCGTCATCGCCGGATGCATACTCCATGGCTTTCTTAATGTAGAATAGTGCCAACTGATCTTGGCCTTGCAGGTGAAGAATCCATGCGTATGTATCAAGGTAAGTGGGATTGTTTCCTTCTTTCTGTATAGTGCGCTGACTCATCTTTTCGGCTTTCTTAAGATCACCTCCACTGATGGCGAGTGTCCATGCATAGTTATTGAGCGTGCTGATATGATCCGGTGCCAGTTTGAGCACTTCATCGTAGGCTTCAAACGCTTTTTCATAGTTCTTCACATGCCCGAGAATATCACCATAGAGCACAAGTATTGTGAGCCGCACGGTCGGTTCTTCGGCATGCTGCAATGCGCGCTCCAATACAACAAGCGTGGAGTCATAATCTTCACGTTGCCAACAGCGCATAGCTTTGAAGTAGCCCCATTTGGGGTCATCGGGCAACACCGAATAACTCTCGTCGATAAATTGTCCAACCTGCTCGTCAGTGACATTCTCATCATCACGCATTAGGTCAGCGATCTGCTCCCGTAGTTTGTTGTCCGTGGGGTTCATAGACAGCATCGTGCGACCGATCTCAAGAGCAGCACTTTTGTTGCCCTGCTCCAACTCATGATCAAGCAGCGCTTGATATGCTTGTTGCTCGTAAGGATATTGATCACGCAAGTCAAGCAGTGCAATCTTCTTCATATCCGCATCATAACCAAGCCACTCACTATTGTTATTCAGTTTCGACAACTTGGATGACAACGCCACCTCAGCAGAGTGAAGTTGCTCGTTGAGTAAGGAGTCACCTGCATGACGGTCGTTGTTCATGCGCGCATCTTGTAAACGCAAATCCGTACGCATCGCGCGCATTCTTGCGTCATTGGGATTCTGCTCCAGATAATAGTCAAGCACCTGCAGTGCTTTCTCTTTGTCGCCGGATTCGTTGAGCAGTTCAAAGCGCGTAATAACAGAATACACCGTTGGCTCTCCGGTCAGTTTGTCCACCTTGTCACGAATAGCAAGTGCCTGTTTGTACTTATGCTCATGACGGAGAATCTGTTCGTGCAACTCAAGAACATCAAGGTCTTTCGGTTGCCGTTTCTCCATATCACTAATCACCTTCATCGTTACGCTGCGTTGCCCGTTTTCGTAAGCAGTAACGGCGTATCTGTACCAGTAATCATCTGGTGAGCCCTCATATGCTCGACGGAGTAGGGGCAATGCTGCTTTTGCTCCGTACAAACTCTGTATATACGAACCTCTCAACGAGCTGACAGTAGGATTCAATGAGTCAATGGAGTAGCATAACTCCAACAGAAAGAATGCTTGTGCATGCTCCTTTCGTTCAGCGGCATCCAAAGCGGCATAAAGATAATAATCCAACCGCATTTGCTCCTGTTCGGTAATAGAAACAGGTTGTTTGGCCTTGGTGCTTCTCTTACCCCACATTGTACCGCCGACAGCGAACAGCACTAACAATAATACTATGATTCGTTTTGTTTTCAACTGTCAACAATTTAGAATCTCTTTTGTGCCAGAATATATATCGAGTCTTCCTTAACGCGCACTTTCACATTGCGTTCAGCGTCATATTCCTCGCTATCAGCGATCACTTTTCCGTTATATGCACAATCAAACATCTTTCCTTCTTCTCTTTGCTCCGAACTTCCGGCACACAGCATCTCTATTTTTCCGTCCTGGATACTGGTCTTGATGCCTTGTGCACAATTAACGATCTGTGTTTCACCGGCTGTCACTCCGGTCATAACGCTGAACGGCTTCGTATCATCAATCGTCACCTCAAGGCTATCACACAACACCGGCTCACAACGGTTGAGCCACGTGATGGTTGCATTGCCGCGAAGAGGAATTCCTAAATGGCGGGCAAGTGTATTGGTCAGTCCCATAGGAATGATTCCAAGAGCTGAATGACTTCCGGCTACGCCTTCGGCTACCTCACGCACAGTACCGTCACCGCCGACAGCCACTACAGCATCAAAGCCCATCGTGGCATATTGCTTGGCAAGCACAAGAGCATGCCCTACATGCTCCGTGAAAACCATGTTCTCCAGCCACTGGCTCTTATCCAGTAACTCATTGATTACCTTAGGCAGACGACGTTTGTTCTGCGTTCCCGACATCGGGTTGATGATAAATGCTATATTTTTCATAATTGTCCTATACTTTTGCTTTAGCAAACACCTTGCCAAAAATCGTACAAAGTTACAAAAAAAATCTCACATTTGCAAATTTTTTCAATGCTTTGTGAGATTTTTTTTATTTTATGCATATTTAGTTGGGGGTAAGAGCCTCAAATATGCCTACTTTTTCTGTTTTCCTGTGTCGGTTTTAATGAGTGCTTTGGGCTTTTGTTCGAGTAGAGGGGTTGCTAAGTGGTCAAACTCCTCTTCAAACTCCCAGTTTGCTCGTAACGTGAGTTTCTTGGGGAAATAGTATACCGGTTCCGGTTGTCGCTTGAGTTGCCAGTCACCTGTTGTCCATTCACCGTTGCCATCGAGATCAATGTACATTCGTACATAAAAACTCTTTGCTTCCAGATATTGGAATTTGGCTCCTTCCGGCTTGGCTGGCAATTCGCGTAAGACTTGATCCTTCTCGTTCAATACTTGTATTCGTGCTCGTGCGTCGTGATGCGCAAGACGGATTGTCAGAGTGGAGTATTCATTCTCAGAGCGCAGTTTGTACTCAGCCTTAAATTTGTTGTTTGGCACACCATATACATCGTGCATCGCACCGGAATCAATACGTAGCGTGTAACTGTGTTCAGGCTTCAATGTGGCATGCAACACGAACCGTAATCCCGCTGAATCCAGAGGCTCCATCGTGAACGCTACAGGCTTTAACAGCGTGTCAATCTTCTCAAGCAGGTGAATGCTGTCAATGGCATAATCCTTGATAGGTGTTCCGGCGTACCATTCGGCTTCACGGAAAATATCAAACTTGGTGGACGCATTGCTGCGGATCTCGACCTTGCGGTTGGCATCTTTGCGCTGCTTGGCTTCAAGAGCTTTCTGTGACATTCTCGGATGGCGATAGATGGCATGAACCGTATCGGTGGTATCCACTAACTGATACAACGAATCCGACATCTTGTACGTCATCAGAAATGACAAAGTATCCATCCGGATTGCCGATGAGTCTGTCAACCAATATACGAGTGTATCTTTTGTTGGGTTGGCATCACAAATCATGTGTTGCGTAAAATCCACCCAAAGCGAATCCTTTGCTGTGCTATCCGGTGGAAGGGCTACAATCTTTGGCAACTCATCTTGCGGTGCAGAGAACAAAAGCGTAAAGAAGTGCTGCTCTTTGTCGCGCAAACCGCGAATGAAGTAATGACGTCTTTTGTTCTCGGTAAAGAGCTTAAGAACAATCGTATCCGGCACATGATACCATAGGGTGTCCGTCTTGTTTGTCAACGAGTCAACCGTCACACTGTCAAATGCCAGCGAGGGTGAAAACACCTCATCAGTGAACGCCAGCGCTTCAGATGTTTGATACAGGTAATCCTTGCTTACATCACGCAAAGCATAGATGCGGTAATTGCCACCGCGCATATTCAGCACGCCGAAATGTCCTGTACTGTCAGTCTTGGTTATGCGTGTGAACGGGATTGTGGCAAACGCGCTATCGTGCAGGTTTTCCTGAACACCAACCACTACGCCTTGCACGGGATTGAGGTCAGCGGCATTGATTACTCTGCCGAACATCGCCAAGGTGTCTATATGTTCGCCTGTAGCAAAGGAGAACGAGTAATTGCCTAAAGGTGTCTTCTCGTTGTTGTCGCATATTGCGCGCCCGAAATTGATAGTATAAGTGGTGCTGTCACGTAATGGCTCTTCAAAGGTTACCATCACTTTTTTGCCTACAGCTTTCACAATTGGCGGTTGTTGTTGTGGCGGCGAGATAAGTACGTTATCCGCAACATTGTCAAGTTGTATGTACTCATCAAACTGCAACACGATACTCTTGCCTTTGAAGTTGCACGTTCCGTTCAGCGGAGTCTCTTTGAGCAGAGTAGGAGGTATACTGTCTTTCGGCCCTCCTTGAGGCCCCTGACCACGGTTCGCACAACCTGACAACAATGCCAGTGCTCCAATAATCAATATGTACCACTTAACACGATTCATCGTTCTGCGCGCAGCACCTCTAATGCACGTTTAACATCTTTGTCATTTTTGATTAGGTACTCAATGCGTCCTTTCTGATAGTAGTATCGCTCGATAATCTCCGCTTCCAACAACTCAAGCACATCGGCTTTGTGCCTTGCAATAGCCTCACGGAACGAGGGCTGCAATTGCGGTTCAAATGCCTTTAGTTGGGCGATTAGTGTCGAATCAAGGTCTTCGTGTTGAGCCATCTCAAGCATTTCCGTAAAATACTTGCTTGTCTCTGTCTCATATACAAATTTTTCCTCGTCAAGGAACGCACAAAAATCCTCGATATCTTCGTCGGTGAGTGCAAACTCTTTTACCGGTGCTATCGTGGGATGCGTTGCACGATATCGCGTCGCGTAATCGAAGAACAATTGCTTGCTATAGAGTGTGTAACTGATATCCACCTTACGTGTGGTATCGGTCATCACTATATCAGGCAATATGCCACCGGTAGTATCTTTCTCCGCTTTGCCTTGATGCTTGCTGTAATCTATAGCCTGAATGCATCGTCCCGATGGCAGATAATACCTCGCTGTAGTAAGTTTGATATATCCGTCGTAAGCAATCTGTCGCACGCTCTGCACCAAACCTTTTCCAAATGTCCGCTCGCCTATAAGCGTAGCACGTTTCATGTCTTGCAAACTGCCGGCTACAATCTCTGAAGCAGAAGCACTGTTCTTATTAACCAACAATACAAGCGGCATGTCAGGATAAGTTGCTTCTTGCGTTGTGCAATAAACACGTTCGGATTGCTTCGTCCTGCCACGTGTGGATACAACCGTCTGACCTTTCTTTACAAACAAATTGACAATCTTCACTGCCTCGTCGATGATACCACCACCGTTCTCACGCAGGTCGAACACCAGTGATTGAGCACCATGTTCCTTTACCAGTTCATCCAATACACGACGCACATCATCGGCTGAATTTTCGGTAAATTCGTTGAATGATATATACGCTACTTTGTCGCTGATCATGCCATAATAACTGACAGCCGGTAGTTTGATCTCCTCGCGCTCCACGGTGAACTCCAGCGGTTCGGCTACACCATAACGTTGCACTTTCACAGTCAGCGTCGTGTGGGGTATACCGCGTAACATATCGCTTACCTCCGACACGGTTTTGTTTGCCATCTTCTTGCCGTCAATCTCAAGAATCCGGTCACTGGCAAGCAGACCGGCTTTCTGTGCAGGTTTACCTTCGTACGGTTCGGAAATAATAACGTATTTGTCATCTTTCTTCTTGTCTTTCTTCGAGGCTTTCGTACTATCGGTTTTCTCCTCACGTTGCTGAATGATTGCACCTACACCACCGTACTTTCCGGTAGTCATCATCTTCAATTCTCTATCCTTGTCTTTGGGGTAATACACCGTATAGGGATCGACCTGCCGGAGCATCTGATTGATGGCTGTTTCGGTCATTTTCTCGTAGGGCAGAGTATCTACATAACTCATGTCCAACTGACGAAGAACGTCATTGAACACCACAATCGATTGTTCGCTGCGCGCCGACTTGCTCTGCGCAAAAACTCCGATGATTCCGTACAGAACAACTGCTAATAGTAAAAGTATCCGTTTCATATCTGATTTCTAACTTCTGATATCTGATTTCTATTTTGCCACAAGCTTCGAAACATCCGCTCCGTGTTTGATTAGATCTCGCACCAGCGACGAACTGATATATCCGAGTTCCGGCCTCGTAAACAGTACAACCGTCTCTATCCCGGCTAATGCACGGTTAGCATCGGCCATCTGACGCTCGTATTCAAAGTCCGCAACCGAGCGTACACCTCTTAGCAAGGCACATGCTCCTATCTGCTTGGCATAATCGACTGTCAGCGAGTGATACACTTCCACGCGCACACGCGCATTATCTTTATAAATATTGCGAATGGTTTGCACACGTACATCAATATCCGCTGACGGTTTGTCTTGATTCTCTCCGATGGCTATCACTACCTCGTCAAACATCGCCAAACCACGCTCCACAATATCTGCGTGTCCAATGGTAAACGGATTAAAACTTCCGGCAAATAACGCTATTCTCATATCGCTTTATAGTAATTTTCAATCGGTTTGGCGTACATCTCCCGCATCTTTTCCATTAAGAACATATCATCCTTATTGGGCAGATGAATCTTCTCCAGTTGTCCTTGCAGGTATTGCTCAAACTCCTCACCTCGATCGTAAATCTCGTAGGCTTGATGAATATGTTTGTCTATCAGGTTGCACACGGCTTGTATCTGCTCGTTGCGTGGCGCCTCTTGTAGGGTAGGTTGCTCTTTCAGTAGCTCGTCAATATCGCGGTTGATAGTTGGCGTCAAGCGATAAACAACACGCCCTTTCTTTCCTTCTATACCGACTTGCATGCTTATCAGGTCGTCTTTTTTACTCTTCTTCCAGTTTGGATTATCCCGAACCAACTGCATTTCACGGGCTTTGAGATAATCACACGGATCGTACTCATAATTGATCGAAACGGGACAGATATTCAGCAACTTTACTGCCTCAAAGAAATCCTCGCTGCCTAACGTAAGCATCTTCAATACAGCTGGTTGTGTCACGTCATTACCGTCCTTGGCTCGCCCTTGGCGTTGCGCCAGCCAGATGGATTTGTGTCTGCGACGCAATAGCATGATATACTCCGATAACAGTTGCGATTGCATAAGCTGCTCACGTGGTGAAACGTTACGAATCACGACAAAGCATCGCAATGCCCTCACCAACGGCTCTATCCACCACTTGCCGAACAGGTTGTTGCCTATGCCGATATACGGACGAATAAAATACCGCACACGCAATCGCCAACTCAACCACGCAGCATCCATGCATATATCTCGGTGGTTCGTCATAAAGAATGCTCCGTGACGGATATCCCGTTCTATCTGTTTACGATCCCCCAGATACGACAACTCAACCGATGTCGTCGTCTTATGAGCAAGATGCAACAGGTACGGGAAAATCGTAATCCAGTCAAATATCACCTGCAACCACTCAGTGTGATACGCACGAATTTGTTTGAATTTGTCCATAATGGAATATTAACTATTCACTATTAACTATTCACTGCCAAAGATTTGTCCAACGCCGCACAAGCAGCCTCTCTATATGCCACCATCAATCCTCCGGTGCCCAAAAGCGTTCCACCGAAATACCGCACCACAACCACCAGCACATTATCCAGATTCCGCGCATCAATACTGCGAAGTATTGGCAATCCGGCTGTTCCGTGTGGTTCGCCGTCGTCTTTCGTCCGCCAGAGGTTCTCGCCAAGCCGGTAAGCATAACACACATGCCGCGCATCGTGGTACTTCTTCTTGTACCAAGCAATACGTTTCTTCGCTTGCTCCTCGTCGCTTATCGGCTCTGCAAAAGCCAGAAACTTACTGCCCCTGTCCTTGTAAATCCCCTCGGCGGAAACGGTTATGTTGATGCGATCTGCCATATTACTTCTTTAGCAAGGCAAAGTCAATGACCTCATTTATGTCGCGAACGTAATGGAACGTCAACCCTTGCACATACATTTCGGGTATCTCCTCCACATCTTTTCTGTTGTCCTCGCAGAGCACGATATCCGTTATTCCTGATCGCTTGGCAGCCAATATCTTCTCCTTAACGCCGCCAATTGGTAGCACCTTACCGCGGAGTGTCATCTCGCCGGTCATAGCGATTCTCGGACGCACTTTCCTTCGAGTGAACGCACTCACCATAGCCGTAGTCATCGTGATACCTGCCGACGGACCGTCCTTAGGTATTGCGCCTTCAGGTACATGCAGATGTACGCTCATTGTTTCCAGGTCTTTCTGCGCTATACCGAAATGCTCTGCATGTGCCTTGATATACCCAAGCGCGATCTTAGCGCTTTCCTTCATCACATCGCCGAGATTTCCCGTCAATGTCAATGCCGGCGTCTTGCTCTTGCTTAGCGAAGTCTCGATGAACAGAATCTCTCCGCCAACGCTCGTCCACGCCAAACCGGTTACCACGCCGTAGTAGTTGTTATTCTCCCACATGTCGCGGTTGAAACGGGGTTTACCCAGATACGCCTCCACATCCTCTTTCGTCAGTGAGCGGTTATATTCTTCCTCCAAGGCAATCTTTGTTACAACCTTGCGGCAGATCGTTGAAATCTGTCTCTCCAAGCTACGCACACCCGATTCGCGGGTGTAATGGTCAATAATCTCGCCCATTACACGTTTGCTTATCTTTAGGTCAGCAGCTTTCAGCCCGTTGTTATTCAAGCACTTGGGCACAAGATGCCGTTTGGCTATCTCCTCTTTCTCCTCTTGCAGATAACCCGTCATCTCAATCAGTTCCATTCGGTCGAGTAGGGGTCTCGGTATCGACTCCAGCGAGTTTGCCGTAGCCACAAACAGCACTTTGCTCAAATCATAATCCACATCCAGATAGTTGTCATGGAAGGTGCTGTTCTGCTCCGGATCAAGTACCTCCAATAGCGCACTCGTCGGGTCGCCCTTGTAATCTACACCGATCTTGTCTATCTCGTCCAACACAAACACCGGATTGCTGCTTTGCACTTTCTTGATGTTACTGATGATGCGTCCGGGCATTGCGCCGATATAGGTTCTGCGGTGTCCGCGAATCTCCGCCTCATCATGCAATCCGCCCAATGACACACGTGCATATTTTCTGCCCAGTGCCGTAGCGATACTCTTACCTAAACTCGTCTTCCCGACTCCCGGAGGACCGTACAAACATAGGATAGGGGCTTTGGTATCTTTGTTCTTGGCTGCTTGCGTCTGTTTGAGTACTGCCAGATATTCGATGATACGCTCCTTGACTTTTTCCATGCCGTAATGGTCTTTATCGAGCACGTCTTTCGCCTTGCGTATATCGTAATTATCCTCTGTGCACTCGTTCCACGGCAAATCGAGCATCGTCTCCAGATACGTCACATCCATCTGATAATCAGGCGAGTGATGCGACTCTCTCTCCATCTTCTTTATCATCTCATCAAACGCTGCCTTGGCGTGTTGAGGCCAGTTCTTTTTCTCCGCACGTTCCTTCAACGCCTTAACCCGTTCGTTCTCCGTGTCGCCAAGCTCTTTCTGAATAGCTTCCAACTGATGATGCAGGTAATATTCACGTTGCTCCTTGTTAATCTTCACCTCGGCTTTCTCTTGGATATCGGCCTGTGTCTTGACCATCTCCACCTGACGCACAAGGAACTCCAACAACATCTCGCCACGCAAACGCATATCATCCACAAGCAGCAGTTTCTGCTTCTCTTCGATGGTCATATTGAAGTTCACGCAGATATAGTTGATCAGGATCTCCGGACTATTGATGCCACGGAGCATCATTTTTGCTTCTTGGGGTAGGTTCGTGGCTCTGTCAAGGATGAATGTAGCCTGTTCCTTAATCGTCGTAGCCAGCGCAATGAAGTTCTTGTCACGCTTCGAAGGCATTTTCTCCGGTGCTACCTTCACGCGTACCATTCGTTGTGGACGCAGCGCTGTATATTCTTCCATCCATATTCGCTGCATTCCCTCCAGTATTGCCATCATCGAACCGTCAGGAACATCAAAGATACGCAACACCCGTGCTGCAGTTCCGATAGGGTAGATATCTTGTGCTTGCGGCTCCTTGACTTCGGTGTTCTTCTGATTGAATACACCGATAATCAGCTCGTCTTTGTACGCTTTTTCTACCAGTTTCATCGATTTCGGACGCGACAGAGTTACCGGCAACAACACGCCGGGAAACAGCACCATATTCCTCAGTGGCAGCACAGCCAGCACATCACCGGATTTCAGGTTCTGTGATTGCGAACCGTCTTGGCCGTCCACCAGTGGCACAATCTGTTCTTCTTCCTCGCCGTTTTCACCAACCATTGACAAACTCAGCATCAAATCATCAAAATCTTGTCTCATTGTTTATTCTTGTCTCTTACGTTTTCTATTTTCTCTTCATCGTGCACACAGACAAAGCGTGTAGTACACGCGCACAATTATATTGTAACAAAAATTGTGCCGCATTCTATTTGTCTGCCAAAATGTCACACAAATAGGATACAACATGTAAAACCTATTTTACATAACATAAATTAGAGAAGTGTACGACTAAATCGGGGGTTTATCGAGGTTTAGTCAGAGTTTTATCGTAGTTTTATCATAATTTTTATAAAATTTTGAATAAAACAAATCTGCGGCGCGATTTTTGTATATATAAATATTGTTGCATTAGTTTAATTCGCTTAATTCGTGAACAGCAAATTTCGTGAACGATAAAAAATCCTACATAGAAATCCGTGGAGCTCGTGAGCATAATCTCAAGAACATCAACGCCCGTATTCCGCGTTACGCACTGACCGTCATCACCGGTCTGAGCGGCTCCGGCAAATCCTCGCTCGCGTTTGACACCATCTACGCAGAGGGACAACGTCGCTATATGGAAACATTCTCAGCGTACGCGCGTTCGTATATCGGCAACATGCAACGTCCTGATGTCGATAAGATCACAGGTCTCTCACCGGTCATTAGTATCGACCAGCGCACCACAGTGCGCAATCCGCGTTCTACAGTTGGCACGATCACGGAAATATATGATTTTCTGCGACTTCTGTACGCTCGTGCTGCCGATGCATATTCCTACGTCACCGGCGAAAAGATGGTTCATTACTCTGACGAACAGATCGTTTCGCTCATCTTCGACAACTACGCCAACAAACGCGTGCTTCTGCTTGCTCCCGTGGTTCAGAACCGTAAAGGTCACTACAAGGAACTTTTCGAACAGATTCGTCACAAAGGTTTCATCCAGGCTCGTGTGGATGGCGAACTTGTGGAGATCACGCAAGGCATGAAACTCGATCGCTACAAGAATCACACCATCGAGATTGTCATCGACAAACTCAAACTGTCAACTGAATATACCGACGACACGCAAAAGCGTCTGTATCAATCACTTGACAAAGCCATGCAGCAAGGTAACGGGATGATTCTTGTCTGTGAAGCAGATGGTCAAAACGCTCGTTTCCTCTCGCGAAATCTCATGTGTCCGACTACCGGTATTTCTTACCGCGAACCTGCGCCGCACACATTCTCGTTCAACTCGCCGCAAGGCTGGTGTCCGCGATGCAAAGGTCTCGGACGTATCAAAGCTTCTGAACTTAACGATGCCACGCAAACAGATGATGAATTAAGCGACATCGTTCACGACGATAGTGATTGGTACAAACGCATGCTCGAATATATCGACCGAGCCAAGGATGTCGATGATGATGAACCCAAACAGGAACAAGACATCATTTGCCCCGTTTGTGGCGGCAAACGTCTGAGCAAGGAATCCCTATCCTACCGTTTGGGTGACTACAATATTGCCGCTCTTTCGGAGATGGATATCAATCAGTTACTGGACTTCATCACCTCCTTGCAAGACGCAGAACACTCCCCTATCCGACTCACCCAACGCCAAGCGGCGGTAGCTATGCCGATCTTGCGCGAGATAGAGACGCGCCTACGCTTTATGCAGCAGGTCGGGCTGACCTATCTATCTCTTTCTCGTCCCTCGGATTCGCTTTCCGGTGGTGAGAGCCAGAGAATACGTCTTGCTACGCAGATCGGCTCCAAGTTGGTCAATGTCCTGTATATCCTCGACGAGCCTTCTATCGGATTGCATCAGCGTGACAATCAGCGGCTTATCAACTCGCTCAAGCAACTGCGCGACATGGGCAATACCGTCATCGTCGTCGAACATGACGAACAGATGATGCGCGATGCGGATTATATCCTCGACATCGGCCCGCGTGCCGGTCGTCTTGGAGGCGAACTGATCTTTTCCGGTACACCTGCCGAACTCCTCAAAGCCGATACTCTCACCGCACAATACCTCCGTGGCGAGAAATCCGTCACTCCGTCTAACAGCGAAGCAATCAAACAGCGAAGCGATCAAACAGCCGAAGGCGATCCAACTGTCGTCAGCCAATCTTGGCTGACTTTATCCGGCTGCACCGGCAACAACCTCAAGCATGTCACGCTCCGCTTACCTTTAGGCAAGATGGTTTGCATCACGGGTGTCAGCGGTTCGGGCAAATCCACTCTGATCAACCACACGCTCTACCCCATTCTTTCGCAGCATTTCTACCGCAGTCTGACTGCCCCGATGCCCTACGAATCCATCGAGGGTTTGGAGCATATCGACAAAGTCATCAGCGTCGATCAGAGCCCTATCGGTCGCACGCCGCGCTCGAATCCTGCCACGTATACCAACGTCTTCACCGACATCCGCGAACTCTTTGCCTCGCTACCCGAATCGAAGATTCGTGGCTGGAAACAGAACCGATTCTCGTTCAACGCCAAGGGCGGACGCTGTGAAGAGTGTTCCGGCAACGGTTACAAAACCCTTAAGATGCATTTTATGCCCGACATCTATGTGCCGTGTGATGTCTGTGGTGGAGCACGGTATAATCGGCAAACGCTTGAAGTCCGTTTCAAGGGAAAAACCATCAGCGATATTCTCGATATGACCGTCAACCAGGCTGTGGAGTTCTTCGAGGCGCAACCGTATATCTTGCGTAAGATCAAATCGTTGCAAGAAGTGGGTTTAGGTTATATCAAACTCGGGCAATCCTCCACAACCCTCTCAGGTGGTGAGAGCCAGCGTGTGAAACTCGCTACCGAACTCGCTCGCCCGTCAACGGGCAAAACGGTCTATATCCTTGACGAACCGACTACCGGTCTGCATTTTGACGATGTGCGTGTACTAATGGGAGTACTCCGCAAACTCGTTGATAAAGGCAATACCGTCATCATCATCGAGCACAATCTCGATGTAATCCGCACCTGCGATTACCTCATCGACCTTGGTCCGGAAGGCGGCAATGCCGGTGGTAATATCATCGCCCAAGGAACCGTAGCCGAACTTCGCGCACAAAAAGACAAATCCATAACAGCTCAATACTTATGAATATAGCCATCATCGGAGCATCAGGAGCAGTAGGTCAAGAACTGCTGAAGATTCTGCAAGAGCGACATTTCCCGTGCGACAATTTGCGGTTGTTCGGCTCAAGCAGAAGCGCCGGAACATCCTATCTGTTTAACGATCAAAACATTACTGTAGAGGAACTTACACCGGATACTTCATTTGCCGGAATAGATATCGCTTTTGCTTCAGCGGGTGCATCTACTTCGCGACAGTTCGCCGAACAGATCACGCGCCACGGCGCGATTCTGATTGACAATTCGTCAGCATTCCGCATGGACGAAGATGTTCCACTTGTTGTGCCGGAGATCAATCCCGATGATGCACTTGCTGCTCTCGAATCCAACAGTCGGCACATCATCGCCAACCCCAACTGCACAACGATTATCCTTGCCGTAGTGCTGCAAGCCATTGAGCCATTGAGTCATATCAAGCGTGTACATGTGGCAACCTATCAGTCGGCTTCAGGCGCCGGTGCACAGGCAATGCAAGAATTACAGGATCAGCATCGCCAGATTATCAACGGAGAACAGCCTACTATTCAGCGGTTTGCGCATCAATTGGCGTACAACGTGATACCGCATATCGACGTGTTTGCGGACGATGGTTATACTAAGGAAGAACTGAAGATGTTCCATGAGACCCGCAAGATCATGCACTCCGATATCCGTGTCAGCGCCACGTGCGTACGCGTACCTACTCTGCGCGCGCATTCTGAGGCAGTCTGGTGCGAACTTCAACGCCCCTTAGACATTGCTGTTATCCGTCAAGCCATTGCCCAAGCCCCGGGTTGTGTACTCGTTGACAATCCGTCAATCGTCAATCAATCGTCAACCGAGAAACCCTACCCGATGCCTCTTGATCGCAGCGGTTTGGATGACGTCGCCGTCGGCCGTATCCGCAAAGACTTAGCCGATTACCATGCATTCACGTTCTTCTGCGTCGGCGATCAGATCCGCAAAGGTGCAGCCCTCAACGCCATCCAGATCGCCGAGTACCTGTTACCGCATCTCGCGCATTAAAGCTACTTATTGCAAAAACTCATTTTTCTGC
>CADBAZ010000006.1 GCA_902792835.1 uncultured Bacteroidales bacterium | reverse complement strand
AAAACCTCGACTTAACCCTGATTTGCAGTAGATATAGGGACGCTACGGTGACGTCCGTAATGCGAACGAGATGCGAATGTGAATGCCCCGATTTGGTATCGTTGGAATAAGACGAAGGTTACAAAGTTACACCTATAACTTTGTAACCTTTGGGTTCTCAATGCAAAAACAGCGCGAGAGTGGCTTTTTCACCCCTCCACTTTGTTGTACGTCTCGAGGGCTTTGCGGAGAACGATCATTGCCTTGCCGAGGTCTTGCTTGTTGAGCACGTACGCCATGCGCACCTGCTTGCGACCTTCGTCGGGGTTGGTGTAGAAACCTGTGCCGGGAGCCATCATGACCGTTGCACCCTCGTAGCTGAAATCCGTCAAGCACCACTTGCAGAACTTCTCGACATCATCCACAGGCAGTTGCACCATCACGTAGAACGCGCCGGTGGGAGCCGGAGCAAACACGCCGGGAATCTGGTTTAGTTGGTCGATGAGGTAGTTACGGCGGCTCAGATACTCGTCATATACCTCCTGCATGTACTCCTCGGGCGTAGAGAGCGACGCTTCGGCGACGATCTGCCCGAACAGCGGGGGCGAGAGACGCGCCTGGCAGAACTTCATCACCGCTTCGCGCACGGCTTTGTTCTTGGTGATGAGCGCGCCGATACGTATACCGCACTCGGAGTAGCGCTTCGATACGCTATCCACGAGGATGACATTCTGCTCAATGCCTTCGAGGTGACACGCCGAGATGTACGGCGACTTGGTGTAGATAAACTCGCGATAGACCTCGTCGGAGATGAGGTAGAGCTTGTACTTCTTCACGAGATCGCGAATCTGGCGCATCTCCTGTTTGGTATAGAGGTAACCCGTGGGGTTGTTCGGATTGCAGATGAGGATGGCGCGCGTCTTGGGCGTGATCTGTTTCTCGAACTCCTCCACCGGCGGCAGTTTGAAGCCGTCCTCGATATGCGTCTTGACGGATTTGACCACCGCGCCGCAGGAGATAGCGAATGCCATATAGTTGGCGTAACTCGGGTCGGTGACGATGATCTCGTCGCCCGGGTTCAGACAAGACATATACGCAAACATGATCGCCTCCGAACCGCCGGAGGTGATGATGATCTCGTCCGGTGAGAGGTCGATACCGTAGTCGGCGTAGTAGCTCACCATCTTCGTGCGCAAGGATTTGAGACCCTGCGAGGGAGAGTAGGAGAGTATATCCTGCTTGAAGTTCTTGACCGCCTCCAAGGCTTGCGGCGGCGTAGCTATATCCGGTTGACCGATGTTCAGATGATAGACATGAATGCCGGCACGCTTGGCATCGTCGGCATACTTCGCCAACTTGCGGATTGGCGATTCAGGCATTGATTGAGCTCGAAGACTTATTTCCATAGTGACAAACGAATAGTTGTTGTTCACAGATTTATCAGATTAAACTGATAGCAAATAGCACACAAAGTTACGGAAAAAAAATGATATTTGCAAGAATTAGTGCATTTTTTTGCAAATATTTGCAATATTCATTAAAATTTATTACCTTTGCACGCAAACTACGCAACAACGAAATCTACGCGAAGCATGAAAAGAGGTCTGATAGCATTGAGCCCGATATTGGCAATGGTACTGTTGCTGATTGTATTGTCGGTCTATTCCGGCGGTGTGAGCAACGCGCCGCTACTGCTGATATTTGTATTGACGGCAATTGTGGCTGTGCTGTCAGTTCGCGGGATGAAGTTCAGCGAACGCGTGGCATTGTTCTCGCAGGGTGCGGGCAACAAAGATCTGCTGCTGATGGTGTGGATCTTTATGTTAGCGGGAGCGTTTGCTGCGAGTGCGAAGCAGATGGGTGCAGCCGGAGCGATGGTGGATCTGACGCTGCAGTTTCTGCCTGCACGGTTTGCGTTGGCGGGGCTGTTCATAGCCGCCTGTCTGACCTCGCTGTGCATGGGTACGAGTGTGGGCACGATCGTTGCGCTGATGCCTATCGCCACAGGCTTGGCGGAGCGCACGGAGATGACTGTGCCTATTGTGGTCGCCGCCGTGGTCGGCGGAGCGTTCTTCGGCGACAACCTGTCGCTGATCAGCGATACGACGATCGTCTCGACGCAGTCGCAGGGCTGCCGGCTGAGTGACAAGTTCCGCTTCAACCTGAAGATGGTTTTGCCGGTGGCATTGATCGCTTGCGCCTTGTATCTGTTTTTGGGCAGCGCAGCGGCTGAACATACTGTAGCAGCGTCGGCTGCGTGGTGGAAAGTGCTGCCGTACATCGCTGTGCTCGCCGCGGCTGCCGGTGGAGTGAACGTGCTGATTGTGCTGGTGCTGGGCAATCTACTGACCTGCCTGACGGGCATCATTGACGGCAGTTATGACCTGATGGGGTGGATACAAAGTACCCTGCAAGGCGTAATGGGCATGAGCGAACTGATCCTGATCTCGATGATGGCAGGAGGTATATTCGCAATCATCAGTTACAATGGCGGAATGGATTTTGTGATCAACCGTCTGACGCGTCGCGTAAAAACCTACCGTGGCGCGGAACTCAGTATCTGTGCGCTTGTGGCGTTTGCCAATATCTGTACGGCGAACAATACGGTAGCTATTCTTTCCGTAGGCGGCATAGCGCGCCGCGTGGCGGAGCAATACGACATCGACCCGCGCCGTAGTGCAAGCCTGCTGGATACGACCAGTTGCTGCGTGCAAGGATTGCTGCCTTACGGGGCACAACTGCTAATGGCAAGCGGTCTGGCGGGAATAAGTGCGATGAGTATTATACCGTACTTGTTCTACCCGATGCTGCTTGCCATCGCGGTGCTTGCGACGATTGTCATCCGTCGCAGCTGATTAGTATTCGTAAATCTTGCCGAAGTAGATCTGCGTGGAGAGATAGAATCCCTGCGGGTGAAGCGTCGGATTGGGAGTCGGATGAGTCCCCTTAGCAGGGTCAACCATCGGCGTACGGAACTCGGCTTTGACCTCAAACGGCATCCGCTTGACAATGGTACAGTAGACACTGATACCGCACAGGAAACTTGCATACAGATCCCTCGCCTTGTCGTAATCGGCATCTTTCTTAGCCAATTTGGATATACCGGAGATATCAACGGTAAAACCTGCGTAGGGCACTACAGCAAGGTACGGAGTGGCAGGCAGGAATACCCGGAGTTGCGGCTTGTAGGCAACACGTTTGTCCCAGGGGCTGAGAGCCATTTCAATACCTAACGGCGACATACCGAATATATGTACGCGGAAGTCGAGCACGGATATGCTCAACAGATTCTGGCGGTTGGTAAACGAATAGGTATATCCGGCACTAATGTAATTCAGCGCGCCGATACCCGAATAAAGATAGTAGTTCTCCAGCCACTCTTCTGCCGACATGATATGAATCGGTTTGCGCTCCTTTTTTTGCTTTACAGCGCCGGCGGACTCGCCTTCAGAGGAATTGACTTCTTGTGCTGTAACTGTTGCCACTCCGCTGAGTTGCAGCATAACAATGGTTACTACGGCGATAAACTTTTGCAAGGTACTTGCTCCGAAACGGATTGACGATTGTGTTGTCATAGTAGTTTGCGTTTAAGTGGTTGGTTGAATTAATAACGATTGCAAAGATACATAAATTTTTTGACAAATGCAAATTTTTGTCAGACTTTTTGTCAGAAATGTACGTTTTTTTTGTATAAGTGACGATTTTTTATTATCTTGCAAAAAATTTTACAATCATTTGCAAATATCATTTTTTTTTAGTATCTTTGCATTTCCGTTTGGAAATGCCTTCGGGCAGTTATATCAAAGCGACTGAAAATGAACAAATTTATTCCATCCTTGCGTTTGCGCACCCTGCCGTTGTCGGTTTCGGGGATTATTCTCGGTACGTTTTTGTCCGCGGCAGTGGATTGGTATGTGTTTGCGTGGGCAGTACTGACGACGCTGAGTTTGCAGATATTGAGTAATCTGTCGAACGAGCTGGGCGACGCGCTCAAAGGCACAGACACCGAGCAGCAGGGCAGGGCAGCGTACGGGATGCAAGCCGGTATGATAACCGTTCATGAGATGAAGACAATGATAGTGTTGTTTATCTTACTGAGCATTGTGTTCGGCGGGGCGTTGGTGCTGACGGCGTTTGATACGTTTCTATGCGTGCCGGCGGCAGTGTTCCTCGGCTTGGGAGCATTGGCTATCATTGGCGCAATGACCTACACCTTAGGCAAGCACAACTACGGCTACAAAGGATTAGGCGACTTGGGCGTGTTTCTGTTTTTCGGCTTGTTGAGCACGATGGGCAGTTACTACCTGCAAACGAAATCGCTGACGATAGAGGTAGTGCTTGCGGCAGTGGCGATAGCGATGCCGAACGTGGGCGTGCTGAATCTGAACAATATCCGCGACATCGACAACGACCTCAAGCACGGCAAACGGACAATGGCTGCACGATTAGGGAAGACCGGCGCCAAGATCTACCACGCGTTGCTGCTGACGGTGTGCATCGGGCTGTTCGTGTGCTTGCAGAAGTGGTGGGTATTGCTTGCCTTACCGGTACTCATTTGGCATGTGTGGTACATCTTCCGCCACGACGGTCATGACCTCGATCTGCAAATGCCGGTACTCATGTTCACCACGCTTGCCATCGCTGTTTTGGCAGTACTATAACTATAATAACGTCGCGTAAGCGACCATTTTAACTATTTAACGTGACGAAGTCACCCTATTAACAAATTAAAAATGTTAGCATTAGTAACAGGCGCATCATCGGGCATCGGGTTGCAATACGCAACCGCCCTCGCGCGGGATTACCATACTGATCTGCTGCTCGTCAGCAACCAGGAGCAGGAACAAATAGAAGTAGCCAAGCAATTGGCTCAGACCTACGGCGTAAAAGCAACACCACTCTACGCCGATCTGAGTGAGCAGGATGCAGCAGAGAAATTGCATCAATACTGCGTGGACAACAAGATAGAGGTGGATATCCTCATCAATAACGCCGGTGTGTTCTTCTTCAATCCGCTGACCGATACGTCGATGAAGCGGTTTGAGTTGATGCTGATGTTGCACGTAGTGACGGTAGCCAAACTGACGCGATTGTTTGCCGAAGATATGGTCAAGCGCGAACTGACCGACGAGCAGAAACAGGAGCGTGTGCTGGGCAAACCGCGCCGGAAAGGGTATATACTGAATATGTCGTCGATGTCCGCATGGATGGCGTACCCGGGTATTCAGACCTACAACGCCACGAAGGCGTTCATCTACAACTTCAGCAAATCCATCTGGTATGAACTCTATCCGCAGGGCGTGAACATCACCGTTATGACTCCGGGTGCAGTGGATACCGCGCTGTTCGGCTTGGCGCCCAACCTGAGAAAACTCGCCGTGAACCTGACGGTAAGTATCCCGCCGGAGAAACTCGTCAAGCGTGCGCTCAAGCGGATGTTCCAAGGCAAGAAAGCCGATATGCCGGGCGTGATCAACCATCTGTCCACGCCGCTGCTCAAGCACACACCCGACTGGCTCGTACGCCTCACCTATAAATTTGTCGGACAATTTCAGAAATGATGAAAAACAAACGAGAAAACATAGCCGAGTACATTCTGTACCTGTGGCAGTTGGAGGATTACCTGCGTGCATTCCCCGAAATGGCGGAAGGCAATGACGAACTGACGGATATCCTGCGCATGATGCATGCTGACGATGTGATGGACGGCGGACATATTCAGCTCGCGCAGATCGCGCTCAAAGAGCTGGAGATGCTCAGCGACGATATCCTGACGCAGGAAGCCACGTATCGTGCCGCGATGATACGCATCACGCCGTCGCTTAACCTGCTGAAGGCGCGCACCGACCGCCCGACGATGTCGAACATCGAAGCCTGCCTGGTGCTGCTGTATCAGATTATGATGCTCCGATTGCAGAAACGACCGATCAGTGCCGAGACGCAAGAGGTGCAACAGCAAGCCACCAGTCTGCTGCAATACCTGAGCAAGACCTATTACAAACAAGCCGACCTCGAAGCCGAGGAAATGCGTGAGGAGTAAAGGTAAATGACAAAATGGTAAATGGCAAATGACAAATAAGCAGCGCTTTGATACTTGCCTCGCGTGGTTTGCGCAGAATATGCCCGTGGCGGAGTCCGAACTCAACTTCGCCAACCCGTACCAACTGCTTGTGGCGGTTATGCTCTCGGCGCAATGCACCGACAAACGGGTGAATATGGTTACGCCGGCGTTGTTTGAAGCGTACCCGACGGCAGCGGATATGGCGAAGGCAAGCGAGGAGGAGATATTCGCTTTCATCCGTTCCGTCAGTTACCCCAACGCCAAAGCCAAACATCTGAAAGGAATGGCAGAACGCCTTGTGGAAGTCTATCACGGCGAGGTGCCCGACAATATCGAAGACCTGCAAACACTGCCCGGTGTCGGACGCAAGACGGCGAATGTGGTGTGTGCGGTGATATGGCAGCAACCGACGATGGCAGTAGATACGCATATCTTCCGCGTGGCGGAACGAATAGGTTTGACGACTAACAGCAAGTCGCCGTTGCAAACAGAGAAAGCGTTGGTGAAGTATATTCCAGAAGAAGTGATACCCAAAGCACATCACTGGCTGCTACTGCACGGGCGATATATCTGTCAGGCACGCAAGCCCAAATGCGCAGAATGCGGCCTGCAAACCTGTTGCAGATTCTTCAAGAACACCAAATCACAATTGTAAATTGTAAATGACTAAATAGTAAATAGCTTTATGTCTTTTGTTCATCTACACGTTCACTCCCACTATTCGACGCTCGACGGTATGTCGAAAGTGCCGGAAATAGTCGATAAATGTATCCGCTGCAATATGCCGGCGGTTGCCTTGACCGATCACGGCAATATGTACGGAATAAAGGAGTTTGTCGATTATTGCAAGAAAGTCAACGAGAAGAACGCCGGCAAATGGGCGGAATCGCACGACGCAACAGAGCCGTTTGTGCCGTTCAAGCCGATCATCGGTGTGGAGGCGTACTGTGCGTGGCGTACACGCCGCTCGATGACCAACGAGCAATACACATGGCCTGACGGAAAGGTGGATCAGATAGACAAGTCGGGTTTTCACCTCATCCTGCTGGCGAAGAACGAACTCGGCTACCACAACCTGTGCAAACTCGTAAGTGCGGGCTATATGGACGATGCGTTCTATTCGCGCCCGCGTATAGATAAGGAGATACTGGAGCAGTATCACGAGGGCATCATTGCTTGCTCGGCGTGTCTGGGCGGCGAGGTGAGTCAGAAGATCCTGCACGGTGACCGCGCCGGAGCAGAAGAGACGGTGCAATGGTTCAAACGGGTGTTTGGCGAGGATTATTACCTCGAACTCCAGCGTCATCAAACTGACAAACCCAACGGCAACCAAGAGACCTATCAGGAGCAACTGCGCGTCAACCCCGTGCTGATCGAGCTGGCGCGCAAATACGACATCAAACTCATCTGCACCAACGATGCGCACTTCCTTGACGAGCAGAATGCCGATGCCCATGAGCACCTGATTTGCCTCTCGACCAACCAGAAGATCACCGAGCCGCGAAAGATGATGTATACCAAGCAGGAGTGGCTCAAGACACCCGAGGAGATGGAGCGCATCTTCGACGATATACCCGAGGCTATGGCAAACACGCTGGAGGTGGCAAGCAAAATCGAAATCTATGACTTGGACAAAGACCCGATCATGCCGCTGTTTGATATACCCGAATCGTTCGGTACAGAACAGCAATGGCGGCAGAAGTTCACGCACGAGCAGCTCTATGACGAGTTCACGCGCAACGAGCACGGCGAGGTCATCATGACCGAGGAGCAAGCGGAGAAACGTATTCACAAATTGGGTGGCTACGACCGCCTGTACCGCATCAAGTTCGAGGCGGATTACCTGCAATACCTCACCTACAAAGGCGCGCACGAACGTTATGGCGAAACGCTGACCGAGGAACAGGAGGAACGCATCAAGTTCGAGTTGCACACGATGAAGACCATGGGTTTCCCGGGCTACTTCCTCATCGTTATGGACTTTATCCGCGCGGCTCGTGAGGAATTGGACGTGAGCGTGGGGCCTGGACGTGGATCGGCTGCCGGTTCGGTGGTTGCCTACTGCCTGAAGATAACCGATCTCGACCCGCTTAAATACGACTTGCTGTTTGAGCGATTCCTGAACCCCGACCGTATATCGCTGCCGGATATTGATACGGACTTTGAGGACTCCGGTCGAGGAAAAGTGCTTGACTGGGTGTCGCAGAAGTACGGTGCAACGCACGTGGCGCATATCATCACCTACGGCAAGATGGCTACACGTTCCGCACTGGCTGATGTGGCGCGTGTGCAAAACGTGCCGATATCCAAGAGCAACGAACTTAAGTCGTACGTGCCGGCACGCGACTTCCCGGACTCGATCAAGGACGCCAATGGCAAGAAACCCAAAGTCAACCTGCGCAACTGCTACAAGTATATCGATGAACTTAGGCAGATCTACGAAGGCGACGATCCGACACTGCGCAACACGCTTGAGTACGCTGCACAACTCGAAGATACGATCCGTCAGGTCGGCATCCATGCTTGTGGCGTAATCATCGGCGCTGATGATCTGACAAAGTTCGCACCGCTGGCTTCTGTACTTGATCCGAAAACGCAGAAACGTGTGTTGGTTACGCAATACGACGGCCATTACGTAGAGTCGGTAGGACTAATCAAGATGGACTTCCTCGGGCTGATCACATTGTCAATTATCAAGGAGTGTATTCGTACGATTAAACGTACTAAAGGCATTGACATTGATATCGACCATATTCCTTTGGATGACGAACTGACGTACAAACTCTTCCAAGAGGGAAGGACGGTGGCTGTGTTCCAGTTTGAGTCGTCGGGAATGCGCAGTTATATGCGCCAACTCAAGCCTACCGTCATGGGCGATCTCATCGCCATGAACGCCTTGTATCGTCCTGGGCCTATGGATTATATCCCGCAGTTTATCCGCCGCAAGCATGGCGTAGAGCCTGTGACCTACGATATACCCATCATGGAGAAGTATCTGAAGGACACCTACGGCGTGACGGTTTATCAGGAGCAAGTCATGCTTCTGTCGCGTCTGCTGGCGAACTTCACGCGTGGTGAGAGTGACAAACTCCGTAAGGCGATGGGTAAGAAGCAGATGGCTATTCTGCAGCAACTCAAAGGCAAGTTCATGGAGGGCGGCAAAGCCAACGGTCATGATCCGAAGATCCTTGACAAGATCTGGGCAGACTGGGAGAAGTTTGCATCGTACGCCTTCAACAAGTCGCACGCAGCCTGCTACTCGTGGGTGGCTTATCAGACGGCGTACCTCAAGGCGCATTATCCCTCGGAGTTCATGGCGGCTAACCTCACTATCCTCAAGAACAGCACCAAGGATGTCACGCGCCTGATGGACGAGTGTACGGAGATGAACATCCGCGTGCTCGAGCCCGATGTCAACGAATCAGGACTGAACTTCATGGCGAATGCCAAGGGCAATATCCGCTTCGGTTTGGGGGGCGTGAAAGGAGTAGGCGAGAACGCTGTGGAAGCTATTGTTGAAGAGCGTGAGAAGAATGGCAAGTATCGCGACATCTTCGACTTCGTGGAGCGCGTCAACCTAACAGCATGCAACAAGAAAACCATCGAGAGTCTTGCTTACGCCGGCGCGTTCGATTGTTTCTCAGGATTGTACCGCGAACAACTGCTTGGCACGAACTCCAAAGGGGAAGTCGTGCTCGACACGCTTGTTCGTTATGGCAACCTTTACCAACAGAACAAAGCCGACAGCCAGTTCACACTCTTCGGGGCTGCGGAACTCGACATCGACATCCAGAAACCTGAACTGCCGGTTGCACCGCGCATGACGAACATCGAGCGCCTGAACAAAGAGAAAGAGATGATCGGTATCTATCTGTCGGCTCACCCGCTGGATGACTACGAGTTCGAGGTGCGCGAACTTTGCTCCGTAACCGCCGAGGAACTAAAGCGTTTCCGCGACTGGGAGAAACCCGACCAACGTGCTGCGGCTATTCAGCAGTTTGCGCAAGGCGGCAGCGACAGCGAGGACGAAGAACAGGAAGCAACTGTGGAAACCATCCTAACCAACGATGCCGACGGCGAGCCTGTGACTGAGGAGAAGGAGGTGGCTGCTGCGCCGCGGAAAGTGCGTCTCTCGCCCGAGGAGTGGATTCACTCCCATGAAAAACGTCTGCTAACCATCGGTGGCATTGTAACCGCTGCTGAGGAACGTGTTTCGCAGAAAGGTACGCTCTACGGACGTTACACCATTGAGGATTACACGGGCAGTTACGAGTTCCCGATCTTTGGCGAGGATTACAAACGCTTTGCTCCGCTGCTGAAGAAGGATGTTTATGCCTACGTATCTATTCAGATCCAGCCGCGCGGGTGGGGTGGTAAGTATTACCGCGAAACACCGTTTGCAGAAACGGAATACGAATGCCGCGTCAAGGATGTGCAGTTGCTGCAAGACGCGCAAAAGAACCGTGTGCATAATCTCACCATCACAATGCCTGTTGACAAACTTTCTGAGGCGTGGACTACAGAGTTTGAGGAGCAAAGTCGTGCCGCTAACGTGGATGACGGAATAGTAGTACGTTTCCGCGTGGAGGATTCACTTCACCACAACGGCATTACCCTCACGGCTCGCACGGTTCATCTGCGCGTGACCAAGCCGTTCTACCACTGGCTATCCGCACAGCGCAAAGACGACATTCTCACATATCAGTTCAATTGATGACTTTTGAAGATGCATTGCAATATTTGTACGCGATAGCACCGCCTTTTCACGAGGTGGGCGCTGCGGCGTATAAGCCAGGCTTGGATACAATGCGTCGGTTGATGGCGGAGATCAGAAATCAGAAATCAGAAGTCAGAAATCAGACACCAGTTATTCATGTTGCCGGAACGAATGGCAAAGGTTCTACTTCGCACTTGATTACCTCAGCTCTTGCAGCATCCGGCATGAAGGTTGGTCTTTATACTTCGCCGCATCTCGTTTCGTTTTGCGAACGTATTCGGGTTATTGAAAACAAAAAGCCTCGCGTGGTTCCGGAGCAATACGTAGCAGATTTCGTTGAATCCCACAAACCTTTGTTCGAGCAATTGCATCCGTCCTTTTTCGAGATTACCACAGCCATGGCATTTTGCTGGCTGGCTGAGCAACAGGTGGATGTAGCGGTGATAGAGGTGGGATTAGGCGGGTTGCTTGATGCTACAAACATCGTCACGCCGGTGCTTTCGGTCATTACGAACATCGGTTTGGATCACACCGACCTGCTCGGTCACACGCTTGCGGAGATTGCCACGCAGAAAGCCGGCATCATGAAGCCCGGCGTACCCTGTGTCATCGGTGAGTCACATCCCGAAACTACGCCCGTCTTCCTCCAGCGTGCCGAAGAGTGCGGAATCCTCGGCGAAGGTTTGGAAACTACTGACTGCCGTTTGTGGTTTGCTGACCAATGCGAGTTTCTGCGTCGTCAGCGTCTGCGCTTTGCGCCGGATTGTGAGCTTCACGGCGATTACCAGCAAAAGAACATGCAAACTGCTTACGTGGCACTTGCCGCTCTCAATCAATTGTCAATTGTCAATCAATCGTCAATCAATCGTCAATTGTCAATCAGTCAATCGTCAATAGCAGAGGGATTTGCGAATGTGGTGACGTATACCGGTTTGCGTGGGCGTTGGGAAACGCTCTGCGAACATCCTCTCACCATCTGCGACACCGGTCATAACAGCCACGGCGTTTCGTCCTACATAAAGCAATTGAACAATCTCATCAATAGTCAATCAATCGTAAATAGTCAATCTGTCAATCGTCAATTACACATCGTGTTCGGCATGGTGGCAGACAAAGATATTGATGATGTTCTGTTGCTCTTGCCTGCTGATGCTAACTATTATTTCACGCAGCCGAACAGTCATCGTGCTTTGCCTGCGCAAGAACTACTTGCCAAGTGGCGTGCTATTCATCCGGAAAGCACGGCTAAAGCCTATCCCTCTGTTGCCGAAGCGCTCCAAGCTGCACGCGCAAAAGCAACCCCCGATGACGTAATCTTCATCGGGGGCAGCAACTACGTTGTTGGCGAAGCCATCAAGTATTCGTATTCGTAAAGCCTAAATAGTTTAACTTGCACAAGTTATTCTTTGACGTAACGAATCACCTCAGTGAGGCATTGACCGAGCGAGGCGATACTGTTCATCTGTAGCGGAGTGAGCAGACGACCGGTGTAGGTGACCGCTGAACTGCCCATGGTGTTGGCATTGCGCTGGATGCAGAAGGGGATAGTGAACGCTTCGGCTTTCGGACGTTCTTTGCTGACAAAACCGTAGGTTACATCATCAGATGAACCGGCGATATGTACGCTGAGTTTCTCTTTGCTGGGTTCCAGCGTGCGCGAAGAGATACAGTGGTTGACTGCTTTGACGATAGCTTCCTCCAGCGTGCCGGTTGCCGACGGATTGACATGGAACACAGCGTGACGCAGGATGCGAAGGATAGGATTCGGCTCATTGTCTTCCTCAATGCTTAATTCGTGTGCTTCCTGTGCAGAAACACCGGCTTGACGATTACGAAGATAAACCAGCATATCCTCTATCGCGACATACTTCGGCGTTATGAACGCCATCACTTTCTGCCCGTTAATAATCTTCACACTCGACTGACGTACGCCTATCTTGAAGTGCGCGTTGATGTCCGGCAGCATAGCTTGCGCCTCATAGCGGCTCGGTAAACCTTCTGTATGACCAGAGGCATAGATGTAGTCGAGGGCTTGTTGAGGAGTAAATTTTTCCATATTGTCTGGGTTTAATTGATTAGCATTAGTTTTAGTGTCTGCGTGAGTTGCAGCGCGTAAGGGTAGAGTACAGAACTCTGCTTGATTTCGGGCTGGATGAAGTGTAGCACACCGTCAAGCATGTCTATACAGGTGATGATAACAGCAACAATCAGTATCCATTTGGCAGCGCCGAACAATCCGCCGACAAGTCGGTTGATCCAGCTCAGTGATATGAGTTTGAAGAGCTTGGTCAGCAGCCGAGCCAGCAGGTTGCAGACAATAGCCACTGCGATAAAGATAAAGAACGCAGCTATCGGTTTGAGCAGATTGATATCCCACGTGCTTACTTGTTGCAGCCAGGCTGCGGCATCGCCGGCATATATCCTTGCCACAACAATGCCAAGGATAATGCCAACGATAGCCAGCACTTCTTTGATCAGCCCACGCATCACACCAAGGATAATACCAAGGATGATGGGGATTGCTATGATGATATCAAGGTAACTCACAGAATTCGATTTTTCTTATTCCAAGTCGCTGGCTGCAATCATTTCCTCGTCCGTCATCAGAATCGAACCGGCGAATACGCCTTGCTGCCACTCTCTGCGTAAATCAACCGTTACGCCATCCTCGGGACGTGTGTACACACCCCACTTCGTTCCTTCAGGAACTTCGCCTGTACCGTCAGCATAGAGGTCAAGGTCGCTGAGGTCGCAAATCGTAATCGACCACTTTGTTACGTCAGGATCATAACCGGCGTTGTCCATGTAGTATCCGAGAATTCCACGAACAGTACCTTTGAACGTGCCATAAACTACCTTATTGTCAACATATTCGTACGGCAGATAGAAATATGCATATTTGGCGTACTCTGATGACGATACAAGAATGGCGTTATTTCCATCCGTGATATACCGGCTCTGCGGGAAGCCTACATTATTCGTTGTGGGAGCAAACACATCTGCATTGCTATCGGCTACGGTGGGATTACCCGTACCGGATTCCGGATTGTAGTGAACGCACATGGTAGCCCCTTCGTTCTGTTTGTTGTACTTTCCGTTGAACCAAACATCTTTCAGGACAACAAGCCTTCCGTCAATCTTACGTGCGCCTACTATATCACTGTAATTGGCAATACATTCGGAGATAGGAATGGTGTCGTATTGCAATTTGCTTTCGTCAGGAGTGCCGATGAGCGTGAAGTTCTTGCGGCAGAACGGAGACGGAATACGTCCTGGAGCCCAGCCGACTTTCTCGTTGGCTTTCTGTGCATTGGTGTTATTGTTGTAGGAAGGCACGCAAAGCTGCGGCTGGTTGGAGTAACGACCAATAGCCAAGCCGTTGCAGCGGATCAGAATCTCTTGACCGCGCGGGAACATACCCGATGCCGAACCCATATCAATCGACAGACGGAGGTTTTGTTGCTTACCCTCAACAATCTCTTGTATAACCAGTGCCTTGTAGAAGTTGCCTCCGTAGTCGTCGGTAGAAATACGTCCACGGATGTAGATGCCGGGACCTGACGAGGGTAGTGTATCAATCGAGAACAGGTATATACCATTTCCATTCGTCGCACGGGTGCGGTACAGACTGGTATCCGATAAGTAGTTACCCTCTTCGGTCATAAACGAATCAAGAAGTTCGTTCAGATGATAAATTTTGCCGTCAGCAGTTATGTCTTTTACACCTTCCTCGCTCAAGTATAGTTTGTCAGGCTGAACATCATAGCCGCAAGCCGTCAAACCGGCTGCCAAAACGGCGATGCTTATATATTTAATTGCTTTCATATTCTTCGTATTTTGATGATGAATTCTCAAATTTTCAAATTATCAAATTATCCAATTAGAACTTATACGTGAGACTCAAGTAGAAGTTTGCTCCCCAAGCGTAGTAGTACTTCGACGGGAATTTCCATGCATTAGGCATAATGACGGAGTTACCTTCCTCTTCAGTCTTTCCTTGTAAGTTGCCGCGAGGAATACGCGCTTGCTGATAACCGCCAGTTTTGAGTTTGGTGTTATTCGTAAAGTTCGTAACCGACAGGTTGATGGACAATTGCTGACGGTTAGGCAGGTAGATCAGTTTGCCGACGCTCAGGTCGAATACGAAGCGATTCCATACATTCGAACTTACAAGCGATTCTTGGCTTGCCATCAGATTGTACGGATAGGCGAGTTGCGGTGATCCGAACTTATCCAGAATCATCTCGCCGTTATCATCTAGCAGGACTGCGTTGATAGATGACTGATCGTAGCCATTGCTAACGGTGCGGTACGAACCATTGACAGCTGTTCCGTCAAGACGATAGCCGGTGTACAAGCCTTTCATGCGACGTGAAGGAGCGATGTCCAGGTAATTCCAGTCGTAGTACGTACATGTGATGTCAGCAAACCACATCTTCGAGTGGAAGAACGAAAGCTTGAGCGAAGCGGTGAGTTGGGGACCATTCGCTACGCGAAGACCTTTCATATAGATTGAGTCAGCAAATTCCAGAATCGGCGTGCCATCGTTCTTTGTACCGAACGACATGCCGTTCTCAGCAGAGGTGATGGCGATAGCGTTTGATGTGTAACGATAGTCAGCAGCGTTCACTGCGCCGGAAAGAGTGAAATATTTGCCGAGCTTAACAGCAGCAGCTGCCTCTATACCACGGTGTACGCGGTCGATACCGCTCAGAGTCTGGTTGACGAACGTACGGGCTTGGTCGTCGTAGTAACCGTTCATCTCCGAGCCGTTCCAGAACTGGGTGTAGTAAGCCGTAATACGACCGCGGATAGGAGTGAAGTTGAACTCGTAAGTCAGGTCACCGCCTACAATCTTTTGGGATGCAGCATAATAATCTACCAGATTCTTGGCTTGATCATGGACGTAGATGTTTTGAATCACAGCATCGTGAACACGTGATGAAATGTACGCATCGCGTGCCAACGGAGCTTCGGTCTGTGCTATGGCGTTGAACTTGATGCGGTTGCGGCCGTTAATCTTGTAGGTGAAGCCAAGCTTGAATGCCGGCTCTACAAAGTGGTGAGCTAATCCCCAATAAACAGGTCTTTGAACGCCATTCATAATATCAGCGGCACTCTGACCGAGATAACGCTCCATATTGGTAGGATTGAGTGCTGACAGATACCAAGCACGACCGTTGATCATCGTTGTGCTACGTTGCATGGATGAGTAAGCAACTTTCAGAGCGTAGTAGAAGTCAAACTCGTTGAATGTCCACTCGTTTTGTGCCCAGACGTTGGCTTGGATCATGTCCATGTGGTAGTCATAGCCGAAGCGGTCACCTTGTTTCTTAACGGAGTAGGGATTAAAGATATCATTCTGCTTAACATATTCGATACCGGCTTGTGTCAGACCGATGTTGGTTGCCAGATCCTTGATGTCGCGCTCAGCAAACGGATCGACATCAATCCACTGGTTACCGCCCAGCAGGTCATCCACGCTCTTGTAGTGAATACCTTGAGCATATTTGCCATCCAAACCAACGGTAACCTTCAAGTGGTTCACCTTGGAGTTGGTGTAGTTGAGGTTGATGATAGCCTCTTGCAGGTCGTTGTGACGTCGCTCTTGCATATACGACGCCGAAGCAGTAGGATCAGCGATGTTGTTAGCTTGGTTAGCTGCGTACAAAGCGTCCCAATCAATCTGGGTGGTTTTGTCATCGCGAGCCTTCCACAGGTCGGTAAGACGCTGATAAGTAGCCATATCCATCGTGCGACCAACAATGTTTCCATTGTACGTTTGCTCTACCAGATTACCGTTCTCATCCACTATGCCGAGAGGATTCATCAAGGCTGTGTTGTCCTTTGAGATCAGTTCGCCATGGGCATCCAATTGTCCGTCATAGTAGAACGACGGCAAGTTGCGATAGTAATCCGGGCGAGGATCAGGAGCGTTGTAGAACGTCAGTGCTGAGTTGGAATAGAATGCGTAGTGGTAACCTGCCGAAGCGCGAAGACGTTGCATCGGGTCAATCTGCCACTCGTAGGATATGATACCCGTCGGGTCGTAGGATTTGACGATACGTGAGTTACGCATCTTTCCGTTGCAGTAGCCCCAATACGGGTTGTAGTTGATAGAGCCCGTCAGGTCATATACCTCTTGTGTCACAGCACCCGATTGTCCGCGCTCGGTAGGAGCACCGAAGGTGATGAGTGACAGACGATGACCGTTCTGGAAGTCTTTCTGTGCAGAGAGGAAGTAACCGCCTGAATTATAGGCTATACCTTCGCCGATTATACCTTTCTGATTGATGTAAGGCGAGTAGCGCCAAGCGATCTGTGCGATGAACGACCAGCCGTTGTTTAAAGGGCCTGATGCATAGGTGGCATTTACTCTGCCTTTGTATTGACGGTTTGTACCGGCTACACCGACCTTCCAGCCTTGTGCATAGCGCGATGCGTCCATCAGGTAGTTCGTAGCATTACCGATACCGCCAAAGGTGAAGTTGGCTGCCTCGATGTTGTTCACCACCTCTTTGTTACGTGAAGCGTCGTTCAAGCCGCCCATTGACGAGAAACTGAACGTTCCGCGCTCGGCGGTGTTGAATGCCAAACCGTTGATGTAGTTCTTTTCGTACGTCTGTTCGTAACCACGATTGCGGTAACGCCCTGTTGACCAAGCAAAACTCGTCAAGGTGTTGAAAACATCCATGCTGGCACTCGATGCCGACGATACGGATTGCGATTTACCTTCATCGTCGTTAAGGTCAGCTTCTGCCAGGTTTAACAGAATCTCCTCTTGAGCAGCGCGGGCGATATCCGGAAACATGACTATGTCGCCTAAATCGGTCGTCTGATTAGCCTTGAGTTCAGCAACAACGATGTTGGAGATGAAGCCTTCAGCCTCGATAATAATCTCCTCGTCGATTGCCTCGAGGTACGACAAAGTGAATTCGCCTCGCTCGTTAGCGGTAGTGGAGATGTTCTGGTTACCCAGACTGATGGTTGCATAACCGGTGATAGGTTCACCGTTTTCCTCAACCAACCGTCCCACAAGGCGTGTTGACGACGAAATTTGTTCGGTCGTCGGCGTTGCCTGCTGAGCCTGGATGCCACATGTGGCACCTAATAAGGCGAGCAGGAAGAAAAGTGTTTTTTTCATGTTATTGTATTTAGTTAGTAATTTATTTCGGTTAATAAAGATTGCGTTGTGTGTTAGAAGTCCGCATTCTTTGGCGTGCGGGGGAACGGAATAACGTCGCGGATGTTCTGCATGCCTGTTACGAACAGCATCAGTCGCTCGAATCCCAAACCGAAGCCTGCGTGCGGCGCTGCACCGAATCGGCGGGTGTCGAGATACCACCACATGTCCTTCATCGGAATCTGCCGACGCTCAATCTCTGCGTTGAGTTTGTCGAAGTCTGCCTCGCGCACCGAACCACCGATGATCTCGCCAATCTGCGGGAAGAGTACGTCAGTGCCCTGTACGGTCTTGTCGTCTTCATTGATCTTCATGTAGAACGCCTTGATGTCTTTCGGGTAATCCGTCATGATCACCGGCTTGCCGAAGTGCTGCTCAACCAAGTAACGCTCGTGCTCCGAACTCAGATCATCGCCCCAGTTGCACGGGAACTCAAACTTCTTGCCGTTCTTGATTGCCTCTTGCAGGATGTTGATGCCTTCGGTGTAGGGTAGGCGAACGAAATCTGTGTCAATGACTGAACGAAGGCGCTCAATCAGTCCTTTGTCCACAAACTGGTTCAAGAACTCCAGATCATCCATGCAATGCTCCAATGCCCAGCGAACGCAGAACTTGATGAAGTCCTCTTCGAGATCCATCAGTTCGTCTTTGTCGATGAACGCAACCTCCGGCTCAATCATCCAGAACTCCGCCAAGTGACGCGGCGTGTTGCTGTTCTCAGCACGGAACGTAGGTCCAAATGTGTAGATCTTGCCCAATGCCATGGCAGCTAACTCGCCTTCCAGTTGTCCGCTTACTGTAAGTGCGGCTTGTTTGCCAAAGAAGTCGTCGGAGTAATCTATTTGCCCGTTCTCGTCAAATTTGAGGTTGTACAGGTTCTTGGTCGTTACTTGGAACATCTGACCTGCACCCTCGCAATCCGAAGCTGTGATCAGAGGCGTGTGGAAGTAGAAGTAGCCGTGCTCGTGGAAATAGGTGTGGATAGCCATCGCCATATTGTGACGGATACGGAACACTGCGCCAAACGTGTTCGTACGCGGACGCAGGTGCGCGATCGTGCGCAGGTATTCCATACTTAATCCTTTTTTCTGCAGCGGATATTTCTCAGGATCGGCAGTGCCGAACACCTCGAGATCGGTCAGTTGAATCTCCACCGACTGTCCTGCCCCTTGGCTGGCAACCAGCACACCCGTTGCGCCGAGACATGCACCGGTGGTTACAGGTTTGAGTTGCTCCTCGCTGAACTTACTAAGATCAGCCACAATCTGGATGTTTTTAATCGTCGAACCATCGTTCAACGCAATAAATGATACATTTTTGTTACCTCTGCGCGAACGCACCCAGCCGCAAACATGAATTGGCTGACCCAGTGCTTCGCTCTTGAGAGCATCTATGATTACTGTTCTTTTCATTATATATGATTGTTTTCTGTTAAATACTATTCACTCCCGATATTCCCTCGATATTCCCTCGATAAAACCCCGACTTGCCCCCGATTATCCTGCACGTTTTGTTAGAACGGTGCGGGTTCGTTGCTGCTAATTCCGTCGTCATCCGCGATGCTCATTGCATTCATCTTTGAGGATGTGCTGATATATTGCGGTGCGTTGTCGGCTGTGGGCAGCGGAGCGAGTGGCTCTTCGGTCTCATCGACATTCTGGAATTTCGCAAACTGTGCACGGAATCGTAGCGTTATATCTCCGATGGCACCGTTACGATGTTTGGCGATGATGATCTTAGCCATGCCGCGCAGGTCGTTGCCGTTGGTGTCGGTGTAGATGCGGAAGTATTCCGGTCGGTGGATAAACAGCACCATATCCGCGTCTTGCTCTATCGCACCGGATTCACGCAGATCGGATAGTTGCGGGGCTTTGCCATCCACGGAGTTGTCATTCTTTCCGTTGCCGCGCGACTCGAGGTTACGGTTGAGCTGTGATAGGGCGATGATAGGTATATCCAGTTCTTTCGCCAGTGCTTTCAGGTTACGCGAAATGATACTAACCTCCTGCTCACGGCTGCCGAAGTTCATTCCTGACGCATTCATCAGTTGCAGGTAGTCGATGATGATGAGCTGGATATCATGTTCGCGTTTGAGTTTGCGGGCTTTACTGCGCAACTCGAATACCGAGAGCGACGGAGTGTCGTCAAGGTAGATCGGTGCGCCTCGCAGCGCTGTGACGCGGGTATCCAGTTGTTGCCACTCCTGCGGCGTGAACTTGCCGTTCTTGATCTTCTCGCCTTCCATCTCACACACGTTCATTATCAGACGATTGCCTAACTGAACGTTCGACATTTCCAATGAGAACATCGCTACCGGACGTTTGTAATCAACGGCGATATTTCGAACCATCGACAGCACGAAGGCGGTCTTACCCATAGCCGGACGAGCGGCGAGGATGATCAGGTCGGATTTCTGCCAGCCGGAAGTCATCTTGTCAAGTTCAGTGAAGCCGGATGGTGTACCGCTGATGTTTCCTTCGTTCTCAGCTGCCTTGTGCATTCGCGCAAACGCCTCGGTGATAACGGGGTCGATCTGCGTGACGTCACGTTTCATCTGCCGCTGCGATATGTCGAACACGCCTGCTTCGGCAAACGACATCAGGTCAGCTACGTCCTGCGATTCGCTATATGCCTGTTCACTTATTTGGCTCGACAGCGCGATAAGTTCGCGTGCAGTAGCTTTCTGCGCCACAATCTGCGCGTGATAGCGTAGGTGCGCCGTTGAGGCAATCTTGTTCGTCAGGTCGGCGAGTTTGGTTATGCCTCCGGCTTCTACGAGTTTGCCTTGTTGCTTGAGTTTCTCGGCTACGGTCAGCGTATCTATAGGCTGGTCGGTTGCTGCGAGGGCTTGTATAGCCTCGTAGATGAGTCGGTGCTGGTCGTTGTAGAACGAGCGCGGTTGCAGCAGGTCGGCTACCGTGGGGTAGGCATCCTTCTCAATCATGATAGCGCCCAGCACAGCCTCCTCCAGTTCGGGGGCTTGCGGCGGCATCTTGCCTAACGAATCTGCACCCGGCTTGGGGAACTCGCTCTTGCTTTTCTTATTTGTAGCGTTTTGTGCCATCTAACATTCAAACTATGAAACCTTCAAACTGTTGAACTTGTTCAACAATTCGTGTGCAGCGATAAAACTGCTTATCTCATTGTTCAATATCCGTTGTTCGTATTGCGGGATCAGTTGTTCAATCTCTTCGTTGTGGTAGAAACTGTCCAACAGCGACTGATGGATCGTTTCGTACATCCAGTATTTGGCTTGCTGGCTGCGTTTGTAGTCGAAGTAACCGGATTTTTGCGTAAAGGCTATATAGTCGGTTATCATCTTCCACACCTCATCAATGCCGGTGTTGTCAATCGACGAACAGGTTTCTGCGTAGGGTTTCCAGCCGCTTTCGGTCGGCGGGAAGAGTGCCAGTGCATTTTTGAAGCTTACGCGTGCGGCGCGTGCGCGTTCTATATTATTACCGTCGCACTTGTTGATTGCTATACCATCCGCCATCTCCATGATGCCTCGTTTGATGCCTTGCAGTTCGTCACCTGTGCCGGTCACTTGCAGCAGCAGGAAGAAGTCCACCATCGAGTGTGCGGCTGTTTCCGATTGTCCGACGCCTACGGTCTCAACGAGTATAGTGTCAAACCCTGCGGCTTCGCAGAGCACGATGGTCTCTCTCGTTTTTCTTGCTACGCCGCCAAGTGAGCCTGCTGACGGGCTGGGGCGGATGAACGCGTTTGCCGCTGTTGACAGCTCGTTCATCCTTGTCTTATCGCCCAATATACTGCCTTTCGATCGCTCCGACGATGGGTCGATAGCCAGTACAGCCAGATGGCTGCCTATCTTGCATAGTTGCGTACCCAGCGCCTCGATGAAGGTCGATTTTCCTGCTCCGGGCACGCCGGTTATCCCCACGCGGATGGAGTTGCCGGAGTAAGGAAGACAGGCTTCTATCACCTTCTGCGCTATGGCTTGGTCAGAGGGCAGACTGCTCTCCACCAGCGTTACGGCTTGACCGAGGATGGAGATGTTCCCGCTACGGATACCCGCAACGTACTCATCCACCGTCAACGTACGTTTCTTACGGCGGAAGGTAGCATACGGGTTCACCGATGGCAGTGGCACCACGCCCTCGTTCACCTGCAGACCTTTGTAGTCTTCACTATTCTCCGGATGTTCCATATTATTCAACTGTCCAATTAACAGTCACCACGAACTTCGGCTTAGCGGGATCGTTGGTGATGAGTGTGATTTGGCGGCTGTATGCGCCCTTCTCCAGACCAGCGCCTGCTACTTCGAACTTGAGTTGTGCACTCTTGCCGTTCTTCAGTTCAGTCTTGCTGATGGTAGCTTTCACTTCCTTGCTGTTGTTCAGCACGCGGCGGATCTTCAACGGGTCAGCACCAACGTTCGTCACATTGACGGTGCGCTTGGCTGCTTTGCCTGCTGCGATAGCACCCATGTTCACGGTAGCTGCAACGTCCAGAATAGGTGCGTTGCGGTGATCTTCCGGTGTCAGTTTCGAGAAGTCTTCCTCAACCTCAGCCGTAGCAATAATCTTGAAATTATCGCTATTCTCCTGCTTGCCGTTCACTACGATCAGGAACGAACCCTCAACAGGTCCATACACACCGGCATTCTCCGTCGTCAAGGCAATCTGCACCTTACCGGTCTCGTTGGCTTTGACGTTAGCAAGTGTAACCACAGCGTCAAGGTACTTCTCCTGACCTCTTGCGGGCAGGATAGCAACGGTTATCTCGTGGTCGGTCTGGTTAGCATACTCGATCTCAAAGGTCTTGGTGATGTGGTCGTTAACCTTGCCGAAGTTTACTTCGCGGCTCTTAAGGCTCAACTCGCCCATCTTCACGGGATAGTTGTCCACCGGTTTGGCGGGCTTCGGGATTACCTCACCTTTGATGGTCACACGCGTTGTCGGCTCTGTGGCGTTGGAGGTGATGGTAACGGTCTTGGTGAATCGTCCCGGACGACCGTTGGGGTTATATGTTACGGTTATCTCGCCTGTCTGACCGGGCTCAATCGGCTCGCGCGGCCACTTGGGAGTGGTGCAACCGCAACTGGCACGAACATTGGAGAGCACCAGTGGCTCCATGCCCTCGTTCTTGAAGGTGAAGATTGTTGTTACTTTACCATCGGCCTCGTTGATCTTACCAAAGTCGTGGTCTGTTCTTTCAAATGTGATGACAGGTTGTTGTGCCATCATAGCTACGGCTACCAGAGCCATCGCCATACTTACAAATACCTTTTTCATTTTGTTATGATTAATCATTAGTATATATTGCTTTTTTGACTTTCGATTAGTCAAACACTCGTTTTACAGATTGAATATTATGCATCTTCTTGAGCGAATCCATCAGTTCGTACAACTCTGCTTTGTCATATACGTACAATATGATTCGTGCACTGAATACGCCGCTGTTTGCTTTGATGTGCAGTTCGCTTACATTGATGTGGAAGTTTTCGGTTATCACGCGCAGCAACTCCACCAACAATCCGAACTGGTCTATACCCTCTATCTCCAGTTTTTCCTTATACTGATTCAACCGGTGGGTATCCCATGTTACGGAGTAAATCGACTTGCCATAGCTGGCTTTCAGTCGCTCGGCTATCGGGCAGTTCATGTAGTGCACATGCATCTTGCCCGTCGAGTCCTTGAATGCTATCGCCTCGTCGCCCGGGATAGGTTTGCAGCAGTCTTCGAGGATCACATCCTTGATGTTCTCGTCGGTTAGAACCAGATTGTGCCGTGACTTGTCTTTCGGAACCTGATAGCTGACGTCTGATTGCTGACCGCTGACTGCTGACTGCTGATCGCTGACTGCTGACTTCTCATCGCTACTCGACTTCCACGGACGCAATCGTGACCACAGACTTTGCTTGGGGTCGATGATGTCTTTTATGCCTTCTAACTTGATGGCATCCAAACCTATCTGCCGGAACAATTCAGCGCGTTTGGTCAGATGGTGATATGCCAGCAACCGTTGGATGGCTCCGTCGAACTGTGCTTCGGGTATTCCCAGTGAACGCAGCGCATCTTCCAGCCGACGCTCGCCAATCTTCTCCTGCTGACGTTCCTGCTTGTGGAAATAGGAGTTCAGTGCCGAGAGTGCCTTGGCGGTGACTACATAGTTCAGCCACTCGGGTTGAGGCACTTGCTGTTGTGCCGTCAGGATCTCAACTTGGTCGCCGGCATGCAGGATATAATCACTGCTCTTGAGTGAGTGGTTAACCTTCGCGCCGATACAATGATCGCCTAATTCGCTGTGCAGTTGGTATGCGAGGTCGAGCACTGTGGCGCCTTGAGGCAGGGTCTGTATCTCGCCGCTGGGCGTAAACACAAACACCTCTTTCGCGAACAGGTTCAACTTAAATGTATCAAGGAACGCCATCGCGTCCGGCGAATCGCTCTTCAGCACTTCTTTGATGTCGCGCAGCCACTTGTCGAGCTCCGTTTCCTCGATCACACCGTTTTTGTACTTCCAGTGTGCCGCCAGACCTTGTTCTGCCAACTCGTGCATGCGGCGCGTGCGGATCTGTATCTCCACCCACTCGCCGTTTTGCCCCATTACGGTCACATGCAACGCTTCGTAGCCGTTAGCTTTCGGCGTGGATATCCAGTCCCGTATGCGCTCAGGATGGGGACGATAGATCTCCGTTATCGCCGAGTAGATCATCCAGCACTGGTCTTTCTCGCTGAACGTCTTGTTCGGCGTAAATACGATACGCACAGCCAACAGGTCATAAATCTCGTCGAACTCCACATGCTTCATGTTCATCTTTCGCCAAATGGAGTAGGGCGATTTGATACGTGCCGTCAGGTCGAATTCGTAGCCCAATGATTTGAGCTTCTTGCGGATCGGCTCGGCAAACTTTTCAAAGTCCTCCATACGCGTCATCTGGTCGGCTGCCACACGAGCCTTAATCAGTTCGTAGGAGTCAGGATGCTCGTATTGGAAAGCGAGGTTCTCCAGTTCGCTCTTGATGGAGCCTAAGCCGAGTCGGTGCGCCAGCGGGGCGTAGATATATTGCGTCTCGCCGGCAATCTTATACTGCTTTTCTTTCGGCTGCGACTCCAGAGTACGCATATTATGCAGTCGGTCGGCAATCTTGATGAGCACTACGCGTATATCGTCGCTCATCGTCAGCAGCAGTTTTCTAAAGTTCTCTGCCTGCTCCGAGGCTTTGTCGCCAAACACGCCGCCGGAGATCTTAGTCAGACCGTCAACGATCTGCGCAATCTTAGCGCCAAACAGGTTGTCAATGTCCTCAATGGTATAATCGGTGTCTTCCACCACGTCGTGCAGCAGCGCTGCACTAATCGACGTACTGCCCAGACCGATCTCGCTCACCACGATCTTCGCCACAGCCAGAGGATGCATGATATACGGCTCACCGCTTAACCGACGCACACCGTAGTGCGCCTTGTTCGCAAAGCGAAACGCCTGCTCAATGCGCTCCACGTGCTGACGATGATTCGTATGCGCATACGCATCCAGCAGCGAGGCAAACTCCTGCTCAATCATCGCCTGTTCGGCTGCTGTGAATTCACTCTTTTTCATGGACTGTACCGACTTTCGTCGTCCGATATATCTACACTATTTTCGCACGCGTTTGCACACGCGCACACAAAATCGCTACAAAATTACAAAAAAAAAATGACATTTGCAAATTTTTTGTCATTTAATTTGCAAATACCAATAATTTTTTGTACTTTTGCCTTGAATTTCAAATATTCCACGCCATGAAAAGAATTCTCGTTTGTTCCATCACCCTGCTTTTAGCAACTCTGATCAGTGCTGTGACCTATTATCCCTCGCGTACGGATTTCCGCGACGAACAGATCTATTTCCTGCTGCCTACGCGGTTCTACGACGGTGATCCGTCGAACAATACCCAGTGTTGGGACAATAAGTCGAAGAACGCCGGTGATCCTGCCTGGCGTGGGGATTTCAAGGGACTGATAGAGAAGATGGATTACATCAAAGCCTTGGGATTCACTGCTATCTGGATAACGCCCATCGTCGAGAATGCTTCGGGCTATGACTACCATGGTTATCATGCGTCTAACTTCTCAAAGGTGGATCACCGCCATGAGTCCGAAGGCGTGAGTTTTCAGACGGTGATTGACGAGGCACACCGTCGCGGCATGAAGATCATCCTTGATATTGTGCTCAACCACACGGGCAACTTCGGCGAGGAAAACCTGTGCAAACTCTTCACCCGTAATTGGGATGCCGATCAGTCGTCACAAGAAGACTGCATGATCCCTTATACAATTTCTGAAGGCGGCAGACTGCCGGACAATTATGCTTCACTTGCCGGATCGCAGCAGTACTCCGCACGCCTCTCGCAGATGAAGAACACCACAGGCGTCAACTACGACACCCACAACTATTGGCATCACTACGGCAACTTCAACTGGGATGAGCCGAACCGCTGGTTTGCGCAGATAGCAGGCGATTGTGTGGATCTGAATACCGAGAATCCTGCCGTATATAACTACCTCATCCAATGTTACACCACGTTCATCAACATGGGCGTGGACGGCTTCCGCATCGACACCGGCGGACATATTCCCCGTCTGTCATTCAACAACGCCTTTATTCCGGCATTCATAGCCGCAGGCGAGGCTGCGAAAGACAAACGCGGCGGCACGCCGTTCTATATGTTTGCCGAGGTGTGTGCGCGCTACAGCAGTATTCTTTACCGCGAACATGCTAACCTCTCGCCGTTCTACTACACATGGGCGGAGTCGAAGAGTTATGCATGGGATGTCGAGCCTGCGTCGTGGGATAACCTCGTAGAGATGGAAGGTTCGACTTGTACCTCGCACACCAACTGGCAGTCGTGCTGGCAACAGGCGGATGACGATTTTGGTGGGCTCAGTGGTCAACCAACCTCCACCAACGCCCTGCTTAGCGGCAACGACTACCATACGCCCGACTATGCGCAAGCGTCGGGATTGCATGTGATTGACTTCACAGAGCATTGGAACTTCGCCAGCGCTTCCGGCGCATGGAACATAGCCAAACCCTCGAACGACAAGTATTACAACGACGCCACATGGAACGTTGTCTATGTCGATTCCCATGACTATGCTCCCGACGAGGTGCAGTTCAACCGGTTCTCCAAACCCCAGAGTACATGGGCGGAGAATCTCTCACTGATGTTCACCCACCGTGGTATCCCCTGTTTGTTCTACGGCTCGGAAGTGGAGTTCCAGAAAGGCAAACGCATCGACGAGGGCACGAACATCGCCCTGCAGAACTCCGGCAGAGCGTATTTTGGCGGATATATCAAGGGGGACATTACCACCACCGACTTTGCAGAATATTCCGACGCAACGGGCAATCTTGCTACTTCTCTCTCGCATCCGTTGGCGCAACATATTCAGCGCCTGAGCTTGATCCGCATGGCTGTGCCCGCACTGCGCAAAGGGCAGTATTCCGTGGACGGCTGCTCGGGTTCGTTTGCGTTCAAGCGGCGCTACACTGATGATTCGACGGATAGTTATGCCCTAGTCTGCATCAGTGGCAACGGCACGTTCACCGGCATCCTCAACGGCACATATACTGACTGCGTCACGGGCGACACCAAGACCGTCACCGACGGCAAACTGTCAGTCAGCTGCTCCGGCAAGGGAAACCTGCGCGTGTATGTTCTCTCTACCGACAAAACGCCTGCGCCCGGCAAGATAGGTGACGACGGCAAGTATATCTACACCACCTCGGCAAAGAACATTCCTGACCCCGTATGGGACGGCACGGAGATGGAACTAACCGACGATCCTTCTAACCCGGGCAGTGGTGAGGTGACCGAACCCATTGATCCTTGCCTGACCGATGCCGACGAACGCGCGGTGTTTTTCACCAAGTCAAGCGATTTCGGCAATGCTATCAACTGCTACATCTGGCACACCGGCACGGGCAGTACCGTGCAGGTCTGCGGCGGTTGGCCGGGAAAGAAGGCTACAGCGCTGGGCAATGATACCTATAAGTTCGTTGTGCCCGACGATGCCAAAGAGATTGACAACAGTTGGATGATCATCTGGAACGACGGTAGCGGCAATCAGACGCAAGATCTCAAGTTCCGCAATCAATACCTCTACACCGGCGCTAACAAAGGTTCTATCCAACCCACTACGCTCATCACTGCGCTATGCGAACAGAGTACGGCTGTGGACGCTCTGACCGAATCAGGTTTGCGCCTGTTATCCGGCAATGGCGAACTGGTCATCATCGCCCCGCTGCAGATGGTGGGCGAGACGATAGCTATTTATGCCGCTACCGGCACGTTGATTCGCACCGTCACCCTACATACAACAACAAACCGCATCAGCAATCTGCCATGCGGTTTGTACCTGGTCGGAACAAGTAAAGTGCTTGTCTATTAGCCGTTTATCCGAGCATTGTAAGCAGGATACCTGCGGCAACAGCCGAACCGATCACGCCGGCGACATTCGGTCCCATAGCGTGCATCAGCAGGAAGTTGCCCGGATTCTCTTCTTGTCCTACAGTCTGACTGACGCGGGCCAGCAGCACACCGCCGCCACTACCTAAACCAAAGGCAACGATACCCATGGCCAGGATCATCAGGGTCTTGGCGTTCAGGAATGAATCGCCGGTAGCTGTAGCACCAACCGACAAACCGAGGAAAATAACCACGATGTTCATCAGTTCGTTCTGAGCCGTCTTGTTCAAGCGCTCTACCACGCCGCACTCCTTCATCAGGTTTCCGAGCATCAGACAGCCGATCAGCGGAGCTGCATCGGGGAGGATGAGGGCCACAATCGTGGTGACAAGTACAGGGAAGATGATCTTCTCCGTCTTGCTTACCGGACGCAGTTGCCCCATCTTGATGGCGCGCTCTTTCTTAGTAGTCAGCGCACGCATGATAGGCGGCTGAATAACCGGCACAAGAGCCATGTAACTATAGGCTGCAATGGCAATCGGGCCTAACAGGTGCGGAGCAAGCTTGCTCGTCAGGAAGATACTGGTCGGACCGTCAGCACCGCCGATGATACCGATCGAACCGGCTTCGGCAGGCGTGAAACCCATTGCATTGGCGCAGAGGAACGTAATGAAGATACCGATCTGTGCTGCCGCACCTAAAAGCAAAGCTTTCGGGTTGGCAATCAGCGGACCGAAATCCGTCATCGCACCTACGCCGATGAAGATCAGACAGGGATAGACACCTGCTTTCACACCGATATACAGCACATCCAACAATCCGCCTTCCTTCAGGATGGCTCCGTAGGAGTGGTATGCGGGGCTACTCGGGTCAAGGAAAGCCGACCAAAGCTCTTGGTGGAACATGTTCGCACCCGGAAGGTTGGTGAGCAGCATGCCGAACGCTATCGGCAGCAGCAACAACGGCTCGTATTGTTTTTTGATGGCAAGGTAGAGCAGAAAGAACGATATGAACAGCATTGCCAGCTGTTGCCACGTGATCTGCATGAAGCCCATGCCTTGGAAAAATTCTATGATGTTCATAGGATTTTTATTTGTGGGTTGTCATTCGTGATATATCGCTTATCCCAAAACGATCAGCAGATCGTCCTGCATAACGTTTTGGCCGGGAGTAACGGCAATCTGCTTAACTGTACCGTCTTGCTCGGCAAGTACGGGGTTCTCCATCTTCATGGACTCGAGAGTAAGCAGCGTGTCGCCTTTCTTAACAGCCTGACCTTCGCTTACCAGCACCTTAATGATCGATCCGGGCAGCGGGCTCTTAACTTGTACGCCGGCAGCGGGAGCAGCTTTCGGGGCTTCAGCTTTCGGAGCCGGAGCAGCTGCAGGTGCGGGAGCGGGTTTGGGCGCTTCTGCCTTGGGTGCAGCAGGTTTGGGAGCCGGAGCAGCAGGTGCTTCGGTTTCTACTGTATATACATTGCCGTTAACGGTTACGTTCGTTTTGCCGGCTTCGATTTCTTCTACGGCGCACTTGTATTCAGCACCGTTGATTTTGAATGTGAATTCTTTCATTATTGTTTAATTTTGAGGATTCTTAGAACCCAACATTGTTCATACCAATTGATTTATCATTCCAAGCTGTCGCGCGACGTTTGAGATTGAGCACGGAGTTGGGTATATCGTGCTCGCTGTGCGCGAGATAGAGCGCGTAGGCTACGGCGGCTATTTCGTCGTCGTTGTGTGCCTTATACAGAGCCATGGCTATCGCGGCTTTCTCTGCATCCGAAGGAGCGCCTTTAGCTCTTGGCTCTTGGCTCTTAGCTCTTGGCTCCTCGGCTGCTTTCGGCTCACGCGGTGCTACTATCTTCTGCATGCTCCATCCGAAGAAGTTCAGGATGAACACAAGGCAGAACAACAGCAGCAACACGATACCGAAGCCTAAGCCGGTAACAATCCATGTGTCTGCGGTGATTGCAAGTAATACCATAGTAATTAAAATTTAAAATTACAAATTACAAATCACAAATTACAATGGTATATTGCTGTGCTTCTTCAGCGGGTTGGTCAGGCGCTTGGTCTGCAACATCTCGAACGCGCGAATGATGCGTGCACGGGTGTTACGCGGCTCAATAACGTCGTCGATATATCCGCGGTTAGCAGCCTGGTAGGGCGAAGCGAATTTATCCTTGTACTCGGCTTCTTTCTCGGCGATGAACGCTTTCTTCTCTGCCGGGTCTTCGATAGCCTTGATCGCCTTGGCTTGCAGCACACCTACAGCACCGCTGGCACCCATTACGGCAATCTCTGCGTTCGGCCATGCGTAGCACATATCGCCACGTAATTGCTTGCAGCTCATCACGATATGGCTTCCGCCGTAGCTCTTACGAACGGTGATAGTTACCTTAGGCACAGTAGCTTCGCCGTAAGCGAACATCAGTTTTGCTCCGTGGTCGATGATACCTGCGTACTCCTGACCTGTACCGCACAGGAAGCCCGGAACGTCAACCAAAGTCAGAATCTGGATATTGAATGCATCGCAGAAACGTACGAAACGTGCAGCTTTGCGGCTGGCGTCGCAGTCAAGCACACCGGCAAGCCAGCTCGGCTGGTTGGCGATGATACCTGTCGAACGACCGTTGAAACGTGCAAAACCGCAGATGACATTCTTGGCGTAGTCTTTGTGAACCTCCATGAAGTCGCCGTTATCAACAATCTTGTTGATGATGTCCTTCATGTTGTAGGGTTTGTTCGGATCGTCCGGAAC
>CADBAZ010000005.1 GCA_902792835.1 uncultured Bacteroidales bacterium | reverse complement strand
CTGATGCATTAACTTTTGCCGCTTTCTCCGCATGTGGCTATAGTTCTGTGCATTACGAGCATGTTTTGACTTTTCGATTTGAACGTGAATGTATTTTTGTTATTTTTGGGTAATCTTTGACCAATTTTTCCCGTTTTCCTAAAAAAAACGAAGATTTTTGCATCTTTTCTCTCGTTTTATTTGCAAATTCGAAAAAAAAGTTGTACCTTTGCACACTTTTTTCCTTACATGTTCGTACACACGCCCTCGCATACGCGAAATTAAGAGCCTCGATAGTCATTGTTTCGGGGTCCCCAACGAGCGCTAACGTAGTGCACGCGAAGCCATCGACCAATCTTGGGCGATTTAGTCCATTGTAAGGCATCGACCAATCTTGGGCGATTTGCTCGGTGCAAGCCATCGACCATATATGGGCGATCTAAACAACAACGCAAACAACTAACAAATTACACATCATGAAAAATATCTCCACCCGTTTATTAACCGCACTTTGTGCCTTAATACTCTCCGTCAGCTCCCTCTGGGCTGTGCCGGCATATAGAGGCTGGCAGGAACGCACGTTGGCTGACGGCACAACCGTCACTCTTCGCCAGATAGGTGACGAGTTCTACCATCACTGGGAAACCCAAGACGGCAAAATCGCCCTTGAGCAACCCGACGGCACGTTCGTTATCTCCGACGAACAGGCTCCCTTCGGTGAGCAGGTTGCCAAACGACGCAAGGCCGCTGCAACGGCAAAGAATCCGAGAAATGCCAAGCAGAACTATGGTGCTATCCAGCCGACCAAACTGCTTGTGTTGTTGGTAAACTTCCGCGACAAGTCGATGACCTCGACTCACAACAAGGCATTCTTCGAGAACCTGCTGAACGGCTCTATGCCTTCGGTGCAAGATTATTTCAAGACTTCATCGGGAGGAAACTATGTGCCGGTGTTCGATGTTTTCGGTCCTTATACCTTGCCGAATAATATGGCATATTACGGTGGAAATGATAGTGATGACAATGACCAGCACCCGGATCAAATGGTGGTGGATGCCTGTGCGCTGGCTGCTGCTGATGGTTGTAATTTCGCCAACTATGACACGAATAACGACGGCAAAGTGGATAACATCTACGTTATCTATGCCGGTTACGGCGAGGCTGCCGGTGCTCCCGCGAACACCATTTGGCCGCATAGTTGGGAGATATACAGCAGTAACGTGACGGGTACGCTCAAGTATAACGGCAAAACCCTTGGCCACTATGCTTGTAGCGCTGAGTTGTCGGGTAAGTCCGGCTCAAACAGCGACGGCGTGGGTACGTTTGCTCACGAGTTCAGCCACGTTATCGGTCTGCCGGACTACTACGACACCGATTACGGAACAAACTCCGACAACGGCGTTACGCCGGGCGAGTGGACGCTAATGGATCAGGGATCGTATAACGGTAGCGGTCAGTACCCGCCGTTGTACAGCATCTACGATAAGTATTTCATGGGTTGGGCTACGCCTAAGTTCCTCGCCAAAGATGAGGTTAAGAACGTCACGATGACCACCACATGGAACGATGCTTACCAGATTACTGGCGGTAGTTCGCGTGTGGCTTGCACCAGTAGCAGCACCGTGTATTATATTGAGAACCGCCAGCAGTCAGGTTATGATCAGTATCTACCCGGTCATGGAATGATCGTCTGGACTGTTACCTACAATAGTAACCGTTGGAATAGCAATGACTTGAACAATACAGCTGGCACCTTACGCTACACCATTGTCCCAGCCGATGGCAAAACCAAAAACTACGGACAAGCCTCAGACCCCTTCCCCGGTACAAAGAGCAAGAGGACGTGGACTCCGTTCACCGGTTGCGCTTTAACGGATATTACAGAGTCATCGGGAAATATCAACTTCAAGTACAACGGTGGCGTCGAGAAACTGACATGGGATTATGTTCTCTATGGCGAGAACTGTACGTACCCCGACGATGGCGAGATTAACAAAGGCAACAAACTTGAACTGACCATCACTCCCTCTTCCGGCTATACACTTGCTGATGCAGCATGCTGGGATGTGCAGATGGGTGGCACGACACTCACTTACGGTACAGGATTCACGTACAACTCTTCAACTAACAAGTTCACCATCAACTCCGTTACCGGCGATGTGGAGATCCTCGTAGCTGGCGGACGAACAGTCACATGGCGTGCCAATGGAAGCGTGCATGCAACGAATGTGTCCACAGACGGAACTATCACCTTGCCTACCTCGCCGGCTAACTGTAGTTCAGACCGTCAGTTCGTCGGCTGGTATACCAACAGCAGTTACGAGAGTGATGCTACCGCACCAACCTACGCCAAGACAGGTGACGCTTATGCAGCGAACTTCTACGCCGTATATGCCAATGTCAGTGGCAGTGGTAGCAGTAACCACGCCTATACGTTTATCAACAAATCATGGGAAGCAACGCAAGGAAACTGGACTTCCGGCAAGGATGGTGCAGGATATAGTAATGATGGCGTACAGGTTACAGCCAAAGGTACAGGTGCCAATGCTACCAGCCCGACTTCGTATAGCAATATTTCTACAGTTACTGTCAACTACTGCACGAACGCAAGTTCGGGCGCAGGCTCCATTAAGATTGAAGTCGGAGGCGAATCCCTCAGCCAGAATGTCACCAGCACAGGCGGTACAACCGCACGTAACTTGACGTTTGACTTCTCAAATACCAAGCCGTCCGGCAAACCGAAGATCACAGTCAACTGTTCGACGAACTCTATCTACGTCTGCGGTGTGACCATCACTGCCGGTAGCGCTTCCTATAGCGAATTCTCTACAAGTTGTACCACCTGCCCGAATACGCCGTCTATGTCATTCACGAACACTTCGGTAGCCAAGACAACGGACGATGCATCTTATACACAGGCAGTAACTATCACCGGCAATGACAGCGGTCAGACCGTTGCATATAGCAGTAGTGACGCGACTATCGCTACTGTGAACAACTCAGGTGTTGTGACGCTCAAAGGCAAAGCCGGTACGGTAACCATCACAGCCTCTGTAGCCAAGGTCGGCGATTATTGCGCTGCATCGGCATCTTATACCATCACCGTCACCAAGGCGCAGGTTATTCGTACCGTCACCTGGAGCGTGAACGGCGAGACAACCACCCAGAACTTCTTCGACGGCGATGCACTGACCTTACCCACCAACCCTGCCGACTGCGAGGAATCGCAAGTGTTCGTCGGTTGGACTGCACAAGGCAGCATAACCGGTGGCACCGAGCCTTCCGACCTCTTCACAGAAGCCGGCACGAAGACTGTTACTGCCAATACAACTTATTATGCAGTATTTGCTACACCTTCGGGTGGCAGTGCACCAAGACGTGCAAAGATGGAAGCCCCGACAGCAGGTACGTATAAGATTTACGCAAACGTTAGTGGCACTAATTATTATTTGGCAGGCGGAACATCTGGGAGGTTGTCTAGCACCACTACTGCGGCAGACGCTGCGGTTTATACGTTCGAGACGGTTGATGGCGGTGGCATAGCGATTAAGTCCGGTGATGACTATCTGGGTTATGGCACATCTGGCACTGATTTTGTTACTAAGATCGACCCATATGCATGGGTGTTTACTACTGGTACATATGGCACTTGGCGTGCAACATCTAAGAGTTCTAGCGGTCGCGCAATCGTATATAGGACAGGAACAGTGAATAAATTTGCTGCTTATTCAACCAGCAATATTAACGGCACAGAGTACTATGACATCGAGATAGAGGAAGTAGGTGGCTCCGGTGGCGGCGGAGGCGGCGGAAGCACCGAGTACAGTGCCTACACACTGACCTGTACGCCGGTTATCAAGCACACCGTTATGTGGTATGCTTGTGGCGATATTTATAAGTTGGAGCAATACATTGAGGGCGCAAGCCTCGTATTGCCTGATCCTGCCCCGGGAACTAACGAAGGTTTGGTCTTTGATGGTTGGACAACCGAAGAGCACTACACCGGCGCAACAGCACCGACATATATATCTGCCGGTACAGCCGTCAATGCCGATGCAACATATTATGCCGTATTCCATTAAGTCTTAATCATGAAACACACAACAGTTATGAAGACTTCTAAATATATTCTCGCCCTTGTGTTCACCGTGTGGTGTGCCGTGGGTAACCTATATGCCGTAACGAGTGACTATTATAGCTCGGTGAACGGTAAGAGCGGCGCCGACCTGTTCAACGCCGTACATTCGGTAGCCAAAACAGGCTACACAACAGGATTGACCTATAAAGGGTTATGGACTGTATATTGCGATATAGATCTCAATTCCTCCAGCAAGGTGCGGGATATGTATAGTAATGCTACGTCTTACACCTGCGGTGGCTCTGCTCAAGGTGCGAACTATAGCAAGGAAGGTGACTCCTACAACCGTGAGCACTCTATCCCCAAGAGTTGGTTTGGAGGCTCGGAGGAAGCCGGTACTCCCGGTACAGACCTTTTCCACGTAGTGCCGACTGACGGTTTTGTGAATAATCAGCGCAGTGCGTACGCCTTTGGTGAAGTTTCATCGGCTTCGTACACTTCACAGTCAGGCTGCAAGAAAGGTACGCCGAAGAGTATTTCAATCTCCAACTCTATACTGAACAAGTCGGGCTCTTCTTCGCAATCATGTTCGGCATCTACGGTCTTCGAACCGATGGATGAATTCAAGGGTGACTTCGCTCGTGGCTATTTCGGCACGATGATTAAGTGGGCAAATGGTGACTACCAGAAGTTCACAACTGCCGAAGGCGCGCAAATATTCAATACCGCGTACGATGCAGCGCACTACTATGGTCTGACCGGCTACGGTGTAGCACTGCTACTCAAGTGGCACCGCGAGGATCCTGTTTCGCAGAAAGAGATAGACCGCAACGACGGTATTCAGTCCAAACAGGGCAACCGTAACCCGTTCATCGATTACCCGGAATTGGTGGAATATATTTGGGGCGAACATAGCGGTGAAACAGTCACTCTGTCGAGCCTTACCCCGACATTCTCCGGCTATACCCCACCTGCCGCAACCACCTACACGGTTATTCTCTCCCGCAATGGTGTAACGGAAGCTATTTCCGGTTTGACAGGCGAATATACGCTTCCTGCCAAGAACGCTGAGGCTGCAGCCTGCGAGAACTGGGCATTTGACGGCTGGGCAACCACCAAGGTAACGAATGCATCAAGTGCACCGAGTTATGTGACCAAAGTTTCTGCTGCTGGCACAGTCTATGCTGTATATAGCAAGACAACTGGCAGCAATGCTCCTCATCGTGCAAAGATGGCAGAAACAGCGGTAACCTTCACACCAGGAACAGAAACGGGGGCAACAAGTGTGACAAAGAGCAATGTCACCTGTACAATGACTACGATGAATAATGGTAGCTACTACCAGATATATGCTAATCAATCAGGAACTTTCAGTTGTTCAACTGGTAATATTACAAAAATTGAATTCACTTGTACAGCAAGCGGAACATCCAAGTATGGTCCGGGAAATGCTTCTGCAGATGTGGGAACATACTCATATAGTGGCGCGAAGGGTACATGGACAGGTAGTGCTGCAAGCGTAACAATTTCCAGTACAGCACAGGTGCGAATGTCATCCTTGACTGTAACATATTCCGGCGGCGATACCCCGACGCCATCTACCACCTACGACAGCGAGCCTGAAGATTGCAAGTGCTCGGGTAAGTTGGGAACGCCAAATGTAACAGCCACACCAAGTGACGGAACAATCACTCTTACTTGGGATGACGTGTCCAACGCTACAAACGGTTATACAGTCACTATCAGCAAGGGCGTAGGTTATACAACTGAGTGCGGTGAGACATCTATTTGCGACATCACTCACTCCGGCACAAAGAACACTTGTGTTATTACCGGTTTGGTAAATGGTCTTACATACACTACCTCTGTCATCGCTAATGCAACCGCCACAATCTGTGAGAGCGTTGCCGACGAGGATAGTGCTACTCCTATCGGTTGTACCTCGTGGGATGTCGCGTTCAGTTATGGCACCTACACGATTGCTACGGGTGATGCTGCCCTTGCTCCTTCCATCGAAGGCACAACCTATGGCGCAGTAACTTTCGAATCCAGTAAACCTTCTGTTCTGGAGGTGGCTGCTGACGGTAAGGTTACACCTAAGGGAGCTGGTACAGCTACTATCACCGCAAGCTGGGCAGGAAACGAAACCTACTGTCCGAAGGTGATGACGACTTCGCAGTTCACCGTGACAGGTACACTATCTGTTACCTACGATAAGAACGACGGTTCAGCTACTCCGGCAACAACAACACAAGAGGTGGATTATAACGAGCCTGTAACTCTTGCTGCTAACACGTTTAGTCGCACAGGCTACACGTTCCAAGGTTGGGCAACTACACGTGATGGCAGTAAAGTCTATGACGACAAACAGAGTGATGTTACTTTCACCGAGACGACAACTCTCTATGCCGTTTGGCAAGCCAACAAACACAAGGTAACCTTCGATCCGTCACCCACCGGCGCAACGGTAACAGTGAATAGCGCAAGCACCTCACCTGTGAACAATGTGGACTTTGGCTCAACGGTAAGCATTGTGGTTACTCCGGCAACGCACTACTCCGTAGGTAGCGTAACTGCCAACGGTGGTGTAACTGTCACTGGTTCGGGTAACACGCGTACATTCACAATGCCTGACAAGGATGTGGAAATCACCGTTACCATGACCGAGGAAACGAAGTACACCGTCAACTGGTACGTCAACAATATCCCGACCGCCGAACAGAACTATGCCGGTTCAACACTTGTCGGTATAGGCACTCCGAGCATTGATTGCAACGACAAAGTCTTCCAAGGCTGGACTACCACCGCAAACTACAGCAGCGACGATACCGCTCCAACAGACCTCTTCACCGATCCGTCAACGAAGACGATGCCGAGCAACAATACCACGAAGTATTATGCTGTGTTTGCAGAGGTTACTGATGCCACAGCTACGGCTACGTTTGATCCAGCTACGGCGTCCGGACTAACAGAGTCTCCTTCAAAGACCTGGACTCACACTGCAACAGGAGTGGCGATGCAACTTGTTGGATCATCCTCGCGTTATACCGGTGGCACTCCGAATACATGGACGATGTCTCATAGTAGTGGTAGTAAGACGGTTATTACCTCACCGACTAATATCACTCAGATTGTTGTCCGTAGCGTATATCAGTACACGAGTGGAAACAAGACTTATAATGGCTGGATTAATGATGCGTCAGTAGGAACACTATCTCCGACTACATTTACAAGTGCAGAAAGTGACGGATATGTAACGCAGACTATTTCCAACATTAATGCGAAGTCTGTTACGATTCAAGATAATTACTCTTCAGTAGGTAATCAGGCTCGTGTAGTATTACTGACCGTAACATGTGGTTCTACTACATACACCGGTTACACCACTTCATGTACTGCACCAACGCAGGTAACTGTTACCTTCAATGCGAACGGCGGTGAGGGAACGATGGACAATCAGGATGTTCCCTACAATACAGCAACAGCGTTGAGCGCGAACAAATTCAGCCGCACGGGTTACCACTTCGCAGGTTGGGCTACAACGGCCGATGGTACGAAGGCTTATGGTGACAAGGAGTCGGTAACGCTGACAAAGAACCTGAATCTGTTTGCTCTGTGGGAGAAAAACAACTACAAAGTGAACTTCACTCCGGACATGACCGGTCAGGCTACTGTCACCGTCAATGGTGCATCAACCACGCCGCAGAGCGTTGAGTTTGAAGGTACAGTAAGTATAGCTATCACGCCCGACGTGGCTTATACCGTCAGCGGTGTAACCGTTTCAGGCGGCGTTACGCCGAGCGGTTCGGGTAACAACTGGTCGTTCACTATGCCTGCCAGCGATGTAACAATCACGGTTACTCTGACCGCCAAACCGACTTATACCATCCGCTTCCTGGACAACGGTAATGTAATAAGTTCGCAGACGGTAATCTCCGGTCAGACAGCTACACCTCCGAGCAACCCGGCAGGTTGTGAGGGATATGCGTTCGTAGGCTGGTGGACGGAGACTTTGGCATCAATCAACACCACAACGCACACATGGATAACCAGCTTTACCGCTACTGGCAATCAAGATTACTATGCTGTATTTGAGCATGTTGCTGGTGATAGTGGAAGCAGTAGCACCGTTTCGTATTCGGCAAGTGCGCAAAGTTATGGTAATGCTTCTGTCCCGTCGAATAAGACGATAAGCGGTGTAACCTTTGCGTATGCTAAGGGTGATGGCTCAAACGATCCGAAGTACTACGATAGCGGCACAAGTGTTCGAATGTACGCAAACAATACGCTTACCATAAGTGCAAGTTCAAGCATTTCGGCTATCACGTTCACATTCGGCGGTACGACTTCTGCCGGATTGACTGCAAGTGTCGGTACGTATTCTTCCGGTTCTTGGAGTGGAAGCGCTTCATCCATTACGTTTACCGCGGGAAGTAGCGGACAGCAGTATATTCAGGGTATTAGCGTAACTGTCGGTGGTGGCGGTACAACGTACTACACCACTACATCTGAGTGCTGCCCGAACAAGCCGACACTGGAGTTTGGTGTAACCACGGTGAATAAGTACGATGGTGATGATCCATTCATCAATCCAATCACAGTGACAGACAACGACCTGAACGTAGCGCTGAAGTTTAGCAGTAGTCTGCCGGCAAAGGCAAGCGTTGATCCTTCTACAGGTCAAGTAACTATCCTTGATGCGATGAGCAACACGCCGGTTACTATCACTGCTACTTTGGATGCAACGAAAGTGGGCGATGTTTGCCAAGCCAAGGCGACTGCAAGTTACACATTGAATATATATAATAAGGTAACTTGGTCTGTCAATGGCATTGCACATACTGAAGGCAATCCGACTACTTATACTACCGAGGGTAGTACGATAACAGCGTACCCGACTGATCCTGATGGCTCAACTGTCTGCGGTGGCAAGACATTCATGGGTTGGACAACCGCTGAGGTGGACGAGACAGACACCAAACCGACAACTCTCTACACCAGCCTGAGCAGTATGTCCAATGTGCATATTACGCAGAGCACAACATTCTATGCCGTATTTGCCGAAGCTGGAGGAGTTAGTGATGAGGTATATAGCAAAGGAACGTCTGACAATCTTACAAATGGTCAGCGTGTCCTGATCGTTCATTCTAATACAGGACGAGCTCTTTCTAATGTTGAAAGTGGTACTGGTTATGAAGGTAAATTGATGACCATCACGAATGGCCAGATTACTACTACCGATGAAACGATTATTTGGACTGTAGAAACAGGTTCGACCGGCTATAAGTTTAAGATAGGTGATAAATATGTTAATGCGGGTGAATCGCAAGGTGGTAAGCATTATTTATATTATGATGAATCTCCGGACGAGTGGACACTAACAGGAAGTGCCCCATATGTGCTGAGTAGTTCTGAAGATACGGGCTACCAAATGGAGTACTATAATAGCATGTTTACTACCTATACAGGCACGAGTGGAACCGCCTACGAAATGGATTTCTACGTACCGGCCGCTGGTTACTCTGCTTATTCTACCACTTGCGGGCCGAACATCAAGGCTGCGGCTGTGGAACGTCTGACAAGCACAAAGAACCAGACAGTTAAGTCGCAGGCACTCACCGTCAAAGGTGGCAGTCTGGATGGCAATACGCTTACAGCAACTATCACAGGTACGGATGCAGCGCAGTTCACATGTGCATTGGAGGCGAATACGATTACTTCCGGTGGCATCAATACAACTTTTACGATCAGTTATACTCCGACCGTATTTGGTGCTACCCACGAGGCAACGCTAACCTTCACTGACGGTACAACCACCAGTGATCCTATCACTCTGCGTGGACGTTCACTGCCCGAGCAGTTTGCCATAGTCGCTTATGACGGTAGCAAACACTACGTGCTTGATGGAACAATGACAGGCGAAGCGAAAGTCGTTCGCCCAATTGAGGTAACTGTCAGTGATGGTGAAGTGACAATGTGTCCTGAGCGAGCTGTTTATTATCTGACGCAACTGGCTACCCCGAATCAGAATGTACATCTTGTAGGTCAAGCCGGACGGCTGTACGGCGCGGGAAGCAGTACAGGATTGAACACCAAGTCGCTTACCTCTACGTCAGGTACTGATTGGCTGTTGACTACATCTGACTTCGATACCTACCATGTGACGAATGCGACAAGCACCACACGCGGCGTGATGTACAATGAAACCAACAATGCGTTTGGGCATTATGCTACGAGCAATTATGGCACAGCACACTACTTTGGTGACATTCGACTGCTGCCTATCGGAACGATCTGTACTTGTCTAAATGCTCCGGTTGCTACTGTAACGCCTCGCTCAACATCTGCTACTATTACATGGTCGGCGGTCGCTAATGCAATACGTTACGATGTAACATGTTCTGGTGGCAGCGTGAGTGTCAGTGGCACCACGGCAACTATCACAGGTCTAACAGGTAATACTACGTACACCTACTCTGTGAAAGCTGTTGCTTCGGGTGCCGACTGCTCGCTCAGTTATAACGATTCGTTCACAACATCCTCTTGCGATGATGTGCCTCAAGATGTTCGGGTAACGCCGAACGTGACGGAAGCCATCATTCGCTGGACGGCTGAGGCTGAACAAGCAAAAGTAATCCTGTATTCTGATGCAGAGTGCACAACGCCGGTTAAGACTATTGATCCGGCTGTTAGCCCGTGTACCGTAGAAGATTTGGCAGAAGACGCACACTACTATGTGAAGGTATTCGGCGGAGCGGACAAGAACTGTGAGAGTGCGGTTGTTTCATTCTCGACTTTGACGACAGCCGTTGAAATCGTTGAGTGGCTAACTGATGGCGTGAAGATCCTCCTCACCGGTGACGACCAGACTGCTTCTATCTATATTGAAGACAAGCAAGAACAGACGGGTGGAACGTCATCAAAAGTGGCAGAAGATATCTTCTTCTCGAAGTACTTTGAGGCTTCTGGCTTCACTAAACTTGTTGGATTGTACAATGGTACGGATCATGCAATTGATATTAGTGACCTCATAATCAAAGGCGGTCAAAACGGTTGGACAGAAACAAAAGGTGCTAACAATTATATTGCAGTCGGTGATATATCGAAATTGAAAAACGATTATGGTGAAGGTGACAAGATTATGTTGCCAAAGAATACTGAGATTATTCTTTACACTGTAAGAGATGAAAATAAATCAGATTACACTGGTGAAGGGTGTGTTGACGGCTTCTATGATTGGGATAAATTAGCAGCAAATACCGAAGATAATTGGTACCGTATTGGTAAGACCAACTCATCTGGCTCAATGGTTGATGACGATGGCCATAATCAATTGAATTTCTCTGGTCCATATTCCATTGGCTTGTTTAGAGGAAGTGAACTGATAGATATTATCGGTGCAGGTACAGCTTTACGTCCGTACGATACATATACTGTAATAAAGGACAAATCGAAGGATTCTGAATTGTTCCCATTCACTTTGGGTAATGGCCGTGTTATTGAAAAAGCGAATGACAAGGAAGGCTTCTTCTGCAAAGACGGCATGTCTCCGCCATCAGAAGAGTACTCGGAAGGTTATACAACCTATCTATCCACTAACTTGTGTTTCTTGATGCGTAAGAATGAGGTTGTGAGCGGTGCGAATGCTGTTGATAAGAACAAAGCGGATTTTGTGACACTTTGTGATGAATGGCTTGGCGTTCCAATTGGTAATGACCTTTCCTCTGCAGAGAAGAGTTGTTTGTCTGGTGGTCAATTTGGTTATGTAGGCTCTTATGACTACCAAGGCTACTACGCACAGTTTGACTCTATCACTACCATTACGGAACTTGAGAATCACAAGAACGATGATGGTACGATTACTATTCCTGTGGATCGTTTGGATACCTTGTCGTGCTCGAAGTTGCGTATTACGGTCTATGAGGGTGGCGTAGAAAAAGCCTCAAAAGAGTACCAAGTGCCGATCATGATTGCTTCCGGTACGAAGGTGACAACCGATGAGCTCTTCACTAAGCACAACGCTGAAACATGCGCATCGTGTGATGTGGTGGTATTCAATGGCGCAACATTGCAGAAAGGCGAAGCGGCTTCAGGACGTAATGCTATTCATGATCTGACACTCTATCCGGGTAGTACGCTTGACTTGCCATCCGGCAAGGGCGATTATAGCGTTAACTCTGTTACCTACCGTGTGGAGGGTGACAATGTTCCTATAACTAGCCTGAATGATAGTCTCATGATTGAGTCAGAAACGCAGCAACTGATTGTTACGCGTCGTATAACCAATGACCGTTACTACTTCATGTCGTTGCCGTACGATTGTAACGTGGCAGATATACGTTTGTCCAACGGCACACCTGCAACCAATGGCGTAGACTTCCGTCTGCTTGAATATGACGGCGAGGCGCGTGCTCTTGAGGGCAGTCTGGTAGGTGCACCCGGTCACTGGAAACTCGTTACAGACGATGTGCTCGAAGCAGGTAAAGGCTACGCTATAGCTGTAAGTTCCAAAAAGCCGAAGGAGATTGTCTTCCCGATGACATTACCAAGCGGTAACCTTACCAGAGAGGAGATAAAGAAATATAACACCGTTGACCTCAATCAGTATATAGACCCGAGCGGTAATGTCCGTGAAACGAACTACAACTGGAACCTCATTGCACACCCGTATATCACGAAGTTCGAGGTAACGAGTGCTACAAGCGTCGAAGCGTACTGGGAGAACCCGAGTCGCCAAGACACTGCATGGGTTGATGATTGGAAGACATGGCCGGAGGAAGACCCGACACAACCAACGGATACTACGCACGCTCAAAACCCGGACAGCACCGAAACGCATATCGGCGATATCTTAGAGAGTGGAACGGTTGACAATGGTTTAGTTTGGGTTCTGTACGCAAACGCTACAATGGAACTGACAGGCGGTGGACAGATGGTTGACTTCTCAAGTCTGGAAGCTGTGCCTTGGGCTCAACACCGTCAGTTTATAAAGGACCTCAAGATCGGTGGTGATGTGCAGAAGATCGGCAAATATGCCTTTAGTCAATGCACGAATCTGGTGACAGTCACAATAGCTGCTCCGGTAACGAATCTTGCTTCGTATGCTTTCGCCGGTTGCACTCAATTGAGAAGCTTCCGAATCGAATCGACGCAGTATATTAGCGCGACTACTACAACCTTTGATGGCGTAAGCACTTTGTCAGTATATGTACCGCAGTCCATGTATGACCAGTATCGTCAAAATTCGCCATGGAATAAGATGGCTCTCTCGGCGTTTGACGGCAGTTCGACTACCGGCGGTGATGGCTCTAATACCAACCCGACTCCGCGCAGAGTAGCGGAACATCCGGAAGGTTGGACAGAAAGTGCCGGTGGTATTTACGTTACAGTACCTATTGTCGTAGATGGCAAGGTGGATTACAAGCAGCACTGGATTAATGATGTTGATGACATCAAGCCGTTCACAGCCGTGTTCATCCAAGGTGATGGTCGTGGTCAGATGACCTTCAACATGTACCCGGCTACTCCGGCACCCAAGCGGATGTGGCAAGCCGACCGCTATGAGACAAGGGATCACACCGTATTCGTAGGTCTGACAATCAACGGCAACGGTCATAAAGATATGACCAGCCTGCGACTGCGTCCGGACTTCACCGAGGACTACAAGCTCAATCTTGATTTGCTCAAGTTCACAACCTTCTACACCTCGCGTCCGCAGATCTACTTCAAGACGGAGAAAGACCAACTCGCCTTCCGTGCGGTAAGCGACAGTCTGGCAGCCAACACATGGTTACCGGTAGGCGTATATTGCCGCGATGCCGGCGAATACACCTTCGCATTGTACGATCGCTATGTTTGGGATGAGGTGGAGGCGGTTTACCTGCGCGATAACGTGACCGGTGCAGAAACGAACCTGCTAATGGGTAACTACACCATTACAACCACAGGACAGATCTACACCAACACCCGCTTCGCAGTAAAGGTACTCCTACGCCGCAAGGTGAAAGATACACCTACGATGATCGACCACACCGAAGATCCGAACGCACCGCGTAAGTTCTTCCGTGACGGGCTGCTATACATCATGCGTGACGGCAAGGTTTATGACCTGACCGGCAAGCCGGTGCAGTTTGATGATTTGTTGAACCGTTAATACAAAAGGAGACTAATTACCATGGAAACGATTCAACAAGCAATGAAACGCACGGAACTCGCATTTCAGGCGGGACTGCCGCAAGAGAACAAACGACGGAAGATCATTGTGGTAACCATAGGCGTGCTTGTGCTGAGCGGCTGGGCATTACTGGCGCTATACTCCATCGTCGGAGGCAGAAAAAATGATCTGAGCTTTGCTCCCGAGGTGGTGTATGGGCCGCAAGCACCGGCTCCGGCTGCAGGTAGTGGACCATCGTTCTATCAGTCACCGCGCCGCGGTTCGCTGATGTACAAGCCGTCAGCTGTCAGCTATCAGCATTCAGTCACTAATTACACCCCTGCGCCGAAGGCTGCAATGGGTAGTACCTCCTACCGCGTACACCAGACCAGTTCAGCCGCCGTCCACTCCTATGGCGGTGGCGGAACCGGTGGCAGCGGTGGTGGCGCAATCATTCACCGCAGTAGTGGCAGTGGTGTCAACTACGCGGCACTGAGCTATAGCGGAGCTATCTATGTTCCCACCAAGCGCAACGCTGTGACTGCCGTCGGCGCAAACGAGGCAAGTGATTTCTCGGCACAGAAGATGAGCGTCATCCGACGCGCCAAGGCAGATAACGGTGAGGGTGAATACCCTGTGGTACCGGAAGATCCTGCTCCTGATCCCGAACCTCCCGTACCCCTCGGCGATATGCCGCTCGTACTCCTTCTTCTCCTTGCCGCAGCCTACGCCCTGAGCGTTGCGCTGCACCGCAAGGCGGAGGTTGCCGAATAATCCGAAATTGTAGGACAAATATGCAAAAGTAAGATTTATGTAACATTTATTGACTATAAATTTGCAATTGTCAAAAATATTTACTACCTTTGTAGGCTTTTTGCGCACAACCGGTGAATCGGAAAACGTACATTGAAGTATTTAGAAAATAAACATATATAAACACTGCATGGTCGTTTGCCTGTGCTGCGCACATGAAGCTTAGCTCGCTAAGTGACACTTTCAAATACATTTGATGTGCCCCTTACCGACCTGATCTTCACCTCTTCGAGGCGCAAACAACCAGCAGCCATAAACCCAAATAAACCGCGTTGAACAAATTCATTGGAATTAGTTTAATTCGCTTAATTAGTGAACTAACAAATATCCATTGCTAAGGATTCACTGATATTTATTTATGTTTATCGCTGATGGTGTCTGTTACTCGGAGAGTGGTGGCTTGGGCTGCTATGGCAGTCATCAAACTTGCTTGGATGAGTGGCGTAGCAGACCAGGACAAGAGTCACGCAGTGACAACAGACGCCAGCAGGGTCTATTTAGGTTTATTTTCTAAAAAAGCAGAATTAATTTAAAAACATAGATATATGCAAATCAATCACTCTGAAATCAAAGACCTCACTTCGGTCATCACGCTGACTCTTCAGCCCGCTGACTACGAGGAGGCTGTAACCAAACAAATCCGTCAAATCCGTCAGAAGGCGGATATCCCGGGCTTCCGCAAAGGCATGGTGCCCGCCGGACTTATCAAGAAGATGTACGGCAAGAGCGTACTCGCTGACGTGCTGAACAACAAGATTGCCGAAGAACTCAACAAGTACATCGAGGAGCAGAAACTTCACATCCTCGGCGATCCCCTGCCTAACGACGAACTGACCCCGACGATGGATCTCGATAACGATACCGAGTTCACATTCGCTTTCGACATCGCCGTACCCGAAGAGTTTGACGCCAAACTTACCGCCAAGAACAAACTGACGGCTTACACCATCATCGTGGACGACAAGATGGTCGACAACCAAGTAAACTCTTACGCCGAGCGCTTTGGCGAGTACGTTGATGCCGAGCAGGCAGAAGATGGCGACGTGCTCCGTGGCACGCTCACCGAGCAGAAGGAAGGCGGCATCGTCAAGGAGAACGCTATCCTCAATCCGCAATATATGGCGGATAAGAAGCAAGCCAAACTCTTCAAGGGTGCTAAGGTAGGTGACATCATCACCTTCAACCCGATGAAGGCGTTCCAGAACGAGACAGAGGTAGCTTCGCTGCTCGATCTGAAGAAGGACGACGTCAAGGATCTCAACTCTGACTTCACTCTGACGCTTACCAGCATCACCCGTCACAAGGCTGCGGCTATTGACGCTGAACTCTTCGCCAAGGTATATGCTGCTGACGCACCGAAGGACGAGGCTGAGTTCCGCGCCCGCGTAAAAGCCGAGATTGAGGCAAACATGGCTGAGGATGCCAAGTACAAGTTCGGTCTGGATGCCAAAGCCGCTATCCAGAAGAAAGCCGGCGAGTTTGCTCTGCCCGAGGCGTTCCTCCGTCGTTGGGTGGCTGCTACCAACAAAGACATGAAGCCCGAAGACCTCGACCGCGACTTCCCCGAGATGATCAAGCAACTCCGCTGGCAACTCGCCAAAGACCAGTTGATGAAGGAGTACAACATCAAGGTCGAGAAAGAGGACGTTGAGGCATACGCCCGTGAGGTAGCCCGCATGCAGTTCATGCAATACGGCATGATGCACGTTGAGGAGCAGTACCTCAAGTCGTTTGCAGACAACATCCTCAAGGACGAGAACCAACTCCGCGGCATCGTGGAGCGCGTGGCTGAGAACAAGATCTACGATCATCTGCGCACCGTCGCCAAGATCGAGGAGAAACAGATCTCGTACGACGACTTCGGCAAACTCATGCGTGAGAATGCTTGATCTAAGCAAATACGACCGAGTATTCCTACTCACAGACGAGCAGGTAGCCGCGAGCTGCCTGCCCGTCTTCTATTCTACTATAATGCATCAGCCATGCATGGCTGATCAACTCATCCTCCCCTCCGGCGAGCAGCACAAGACCCTCGCTTCCGTACAACGGATCTGGGATTTCCTCTTGGAGAACCACGCTACGCGCTCGAGTCTGCTCATCAACCTCGGTGGAGGTGTGATTTGTGACCTCGGTGGCTTTGCTGCGGCGACGTACATGCGCGGCATAGCATTCATCAACGTGCCCACCACGCTGCTCGCTATGGTCGATGCAGCCGCAGGCGGTAAGACCGGTTTTGATTACGGCTCACCGCTCATCAAGAACAGTATAGGCCTCTTTGCCGAACCCGTTGCCACGATCTATGAGCCAGCCTTCCTTGCCACTCTTCCACCAGAACAACTGCTCTCCGGCTACGCCGAGATGATTAAGCATGCTGCCCTGCAAAGCCCGCAAGCGCTTGCCGAATTACTCAATCACGATCTGCGTGACCACTCTTCGCAAGTCTTCGGCGAGCTCATCAACCGCTCCGTAGCCTTCAAACAATCCATTGTTGAGCAAGACCTCCACGATCATGGTCTGCGTCAGATCCTAAACTTCGGTCACACCGTTGGTCACGCCATCGAAGCACTGATGTTGGAAAAGAGTAAGCTTCCAACTTTCAACTTTCAACTTTCAACTACACTCAACTCTCAACTCTCAACTCTCAACTCTTTCCCACACGGCTACTGTGTTATGTACGGCATCGTAGCTGAGGCCTACCTCTCACATCTTATCTGTGGCTTGCCTGCTGAGGTTGTAAGCACGCTGAGTCGCTTTATGCTCGAGAACTACGGGGCAGCACCTATCACCTGTAGTGACTACGATGCCTTGCTTGCTCTCATGCAGCATGACAAGAAAAACAAGGAGCAAGGCACTATCGTTTGCACCTTGCTCCGTTCTATCGGTCAACCTCTTGTCGGGCAGACCGTCACGCCCGCACAACTCCGTGAGGCGCTGGAATACCTGTGTAGTCTTTAGTCGCTGAACTTCGCGCAGAGGAACTCACGGTTCAGACGTGCGATGTTAGCCAGCGAAACCTGCTTCGGGCACTCGGCAGCACAAGCACCGGTGTTCGTACAGTTACCGAATCCCAGTTCATCCATCTTAGCCACCATTGCTTTGGCACGTGCCTTAGCCTCAACGCGACCTTGCGGCAGCAAGGCGAGTTGGCTGACCTTGGCTGCTACGAACAGCATAGCCGAGCCGTTCTTGCAGGCAGCAGCGCAAGCACCGCAACCGATACAGCTGGCTGCGTCCATTGCCTCGTCAGCATCGGGCTTGGGGATAGGTATAGCGTTGGCGTCAGGTACACCACCCGTGTTTACGCTGATGAATCCACCGGCAGCCATGATCTTGTCGTACGCCTTGCGATCCACCATCAAGTCTTTGATTACAGGGAAAGCGTGACTACGCCAAGGCTCAACGGTGATGGTGTCACCATCGTTGAATTTGCGCATGTGCAATTGGCAGGTTGTAATAGCACTGTCGGGGCCGTGCGGATGACCGTTTACATACATCGAGCACATACCGCAGATTCCCTCACGGCAGTCGTGGTCGAAGGCGATAGGATCCTTGTGCTCGCTGATCAGTTGCTCGTTCAGAATGTCCATCATCTCAAGGAACGACGCACCCTGGAAGATGTGTTTGAGTTCGTAGGTCTCAAAGTAACCTTTTGCTTTCGGTCCCGCTTGTCTCCAAACGCGAACGTTGATGTTGATGTAGCTATCCATCTTATGTAGAGTTTTTAGTATTCAGTTGTCAGTATTCAGCAGTCAGTTGATTTGCATAATTCGCCTAAGCGGCTACAAAGTTACAAAAATTTTTTGAGATATGCAAATTTATTTGCAATTATTCGTCAAATACATGCATTTTTTTTTGTTTTGTCTTCAACTTGCCGTTATATTGTGCTCTTTCAGGTAGCGATGAACGAGGTGTGTAGGGAATCCCATAACGGTGAAATACGATCCTTCGATGCGGCTGACAGCAGCCAGACCGATCCACTCTTGTATGCCGTACGCACCGGCTTTGTCCATAGGACGGTAATGCGATACATAATAGTCGATATCCGCTTCGCTGAACTCATCAAATGTCACGTCGCAACAATCCACTTCCGTTTCCAGTGAAATGTCTGATATCTGACTTCTGACATCTGATCTCTGATTTCTCGCAAACGTCACCGCGGTAAACACCTGATGCGTCTTGCCGCTCAATCTGCGCAGCATTAGCCGGGCTTCCTGTTCGTCGTGGGGCTTGCCCAGAACCTGACCGTCCAGCCACACAATGGTATCGGAGGTAATCAGCAACTCGTCGTCACCAAGCCCATGCGTGCGCGTGTACGCCTCCGCCTTCGCGCGCGATATATATATAGGTATATCGCCCCCAACGAGTTCGTGCGGATAACTCTCGTCGGCATCGATGCTTACATCTCTGTGCGGTAAGTCCAGACCGCTCAACAACTCGCGGCGCCTCGGGGATTGTGAACCTAAGATAATGTTCATAGCATTCGATTGATGACGAAACTATACAAAACTCCCATCAGTAGCACGAACTTCATGACGGATTGTGCTGTGCGATAGTCCGAAGGTATGCGTGCAGACCACAGTAACCACAATTCGCAGGCAATCGGAACGAGTAATCCAAGTACCACATAACGCGCATGCAGTGAGTTCCAGCCATTCGGGAAAGGTATAACCCACCACGCCAGCCAGACAATAGCACCTGCCATCGCAAGCAGCAGCGCCGTGACGATGCCTTTCGTTGCCGGTTCGCCTAATACGACCGGCAGCGAGTGACACTCTAGTTCGCGATCACCCGTCACATCTTGCATGTCCTTGATGATCTCGCGAATGAATGTACCCCAAAATGCAAATGCCGCAAACCCACCGATCCACATATACAGGTCATGGGGCAGGGTAGTGAGACTGAGCACGTCTATGCCGTTGACATCACCGTACAAGTGCTTGAGCCATGCGACATTGGCGATGGCTATCAGTAGCGGACAAAGCGCTGCTGCAAGGGCGACGATGAGGTTTCCCACCAAGAACTGCCGTTTGTAGGATGCCGAGTAGAACCATAGCAATCCCGGCACAAACACGAAGATCACAGCCGTCACCCAACTCCTTAGGCAGACGGATGCAACGATACCGCATACGATACCCGCAGCCGTAAGTACCTGAAACAGTCGCATGGCTTCCGGTTTGGTCACACTGCGTGTAACGATAAGCCGGTCGGGACGGTTAATCTGGTCAATCTTTACATCGAAATAATCGTTGATTACATATCCGCCAGCGGTAATCAGTACCGTAGCGAGCATCAGTAGGGTGAGCAACCACCACGGCAGTTGCTCGCCAAAATATGCCGCACAGAGAATGGGCGTTGCCACCCATTTCTCCATAACGAACAGTACAATTGCCGTCATCAGCAGGTTCTGCCAACGAACGAGCATCAAGTAGTCTCTTACTTTTTCCATTAGCGCAATCTAAGTATTGCTCCCGTCCAGGCCGGCAGGGTGACGCGTAGCGGCATCGATGACATCAGCGGACTTTCGTAAGTCTTGCCGCTGAGCAGATCCTCGGCATGTACGCTGATCTTCTCATCTATCTGCAAGTATCGGAAAGCGTCGGTCGGGATTGTCACCGGCACTTCTACCTGCCGGTCGTCGAAGTTCACAACGATGAGCAGCGTTTCCTTCTCTTGCTTGCGTAGGAAGGCAAACTGCTTATGCCGGTTGAAGCCTTCGCCCTGAGCGTACTCCAGGTCATACATCTTGCCCTTGGTGATAGCCGGGTTAGTCTTGGCTATCTGTAGGAGTTTGCAGTAGAACGTGCGGAGTTCGCGTTGCTCGTCGTCAAGATTAGCACCATCGAACTTGCCGCTGTTTGCCCACGCCTGTATGCTGCGTACTCCCCAGTAGTCGAAGATCGTTGTCTTGCCGTCCATGCCGGAGAATCCCTCAACATCCATCGCCTTCTCGCCGAGTTCCTGACCCGAGTAGATCATTACGGGGTTTGTGCCGAGCGTAGCGGCAACAATCATCGCCGGTTCGGCGGCTCGTCCGCTACCGCAGAAGAAGCCCGAGGCAATACGCTGCTCGTCGTGATTCTCGAGGAAGTACAGCATGTGCTCGCGGATGTCATCCACAGCCTGCCATTGATAGGAGATCCCCTCAGCACTGTAGTCGCGGCTCGTCACACCACGCAGGTAGTCGTACATGCCGACTTTGTCGTACAGGTAATCAAAGCCTGCCTGTATGTACTGCCGATAGATACCCGGATCGTATATCTCCGCAATGAACTGCACAGCAGGGAACACAGCGCGTACGCGATGTATAGCCCAGTTAAAGAACTCCACAGGTACCATGTGCGCCATATCCACACGGAATGCGTCAATGCCTTTGCCTGCCCAGAACAGCAAGATGTCGCACATCTTTCGCCATGTGTCGGGGATAGGGTCAAACTGCTTCTCGCAGCCGCCCAAGTAATGCACACCGTAGTTGAGCTTGACAGTCTCGTACCATTCGTTCTCCGACGGATGCGCACTAAAGCAGTCGTTGCCCGTGACTTTGGCGGGGTACTCGTGGTAGTCCCCTATATCAAACGTCGGCCGGAACTCCTCGCCTGGGAGGTAGTAGAAGTTGTTCAGCGGCGAGAATGCCCATTCGCTGTGGTCTTTCTCTCCGAGATCTTCTACGCCTTTCGGACGGCACGCAGACTTGTATTCGCGTGACACATGATTCGGCACGAAGTCGATGATTACCTTCAGCCCGGCTTTGTGGGTGCGGGCTACCAACGCCTCAAACTCCTCCATGCGTTTGTCTGTATGCACGGCGAGATCGGGATCAACATCGTAGTAGTCGGTGATGGCATACGGGCTGCCGGCTTTGCCTTTGGTTATACTCGGGGTGTTGAGCTCCGCGGTAGCATGACGCAACACACCTGTGTACCACACATGCGTTGCGCCAAGCTCCAGGATGCCCTTCAGTGCCTTCGTGTTGATGCCGGCAAACGTACCACAGCCGTTAACAGCCTTGTCGCCACGGGGCACACGCGCGGTTACATAGTTCGTAAACCAGCGCGGAAAACATTGATAGATTATTATTTTACTCATCAGTGCAAAGTGATTAGGTTGATAGCTGCGCGTTTATAACTACGCGTTTATAACTGCGTGTTTATAGCTACGCGTTATTTAACTAAGGCAGCTGTATCACTTGCAATCATCAGTTCTTCGTCGGTCGGGATAACTACGACTTTCACCTTCGAGTCAGGCGTAGAGATGATAGCTTCCTTGCCGCGGATCGTAGCGTTTAGCGCTTCATCCACCTTCACGCCCATGAACTCCATGTCACGGCAAACGGCTGCACGCATCGAGGCTTGGTTCTCACCCACACCTGCGGTGAATACGATGATATCCACACCGCCCATGGCTGCTGCAAACGCACCGACATATTTCTTGATCTTGTAGTTGTACATATCCGTGGCGAGTTTGGCGCGCTCGTTGCCTGCGGCTACGGCTGCCTCCAAGTCACGCATATCCGAACCTACACCCGATACACCGGCTACACCGGACTTCTTGTTCAGCAAGTCGGACATCTGATCAGGATTAAGCCCGAGTTTCTTCTGAAGGAACGTAACAGCGCCGCCATCTACGTCGCCGCTGCGCGTACCCATCATGATGCCCTCAAGCGGAGTCAGACCCATCGTGGTGTCCATGCACTTGCCGTCCTTCACAGCTGCCAGCGAACCGCCGTTACCGATGTGGCAGGTGATGATGCGCTGTTTCGTGTAGTCCACACCCAGGAACTCGCACACACGTGCGCTCACATAGCGGTGACTCGTGCCGTGGAAACCGTAACGGCGAACGGCGAACTTCTCATATACCTCGTACGGCAGGGCGTACATGTAGCTGTAAGCCGGCATCGTCTGGTGGAAAGCGGTATCGAACACGCCTACCTGCGGCAGACCCGGCATCAACTCCTCAACGGCACGTATACCTTTGAGGTTGGCGGGGTTATGCAGCGGAGCCAGATCGCTCACCTCCTCAAACGCTTTGATTACTTCCGGTGTGATCACTACCGACTTGGCGAACTTCTCGCCACCATGCACCATGCGGTGACCTACGGCGTCAATCTCTTTCAGACTCTTTATAACACCGATCTCGGGGTCGGTCAGCAGCGAGAAGATGAACTTAACACCCTCGGTATGCTCCGGCATATCGTGCATGATCTGTTTCTTCTCGCCGTTAGCGAGTTTCACTTTCACAAACGCACCGTCCAAGCCTACGCGCTCTGCGCCGCCTGAGGTCATAACACTCTTGTCGTCCATGTTGTACAATGCATACTTGATAGACGAACTTCCACAATTCAAAACTAAGATTTTCATGGTCTTAAGATATTAATTATTAATTTTTCACTTTTCACTTTATCGCCTGATTAGCCGTAATCACTACCATCTGCACAATATCCTGTACCTTGCAGCCGCGGCTCAAGTCATTTACTGGAGCAGCTATACCTTGCAAAATCGGGCCCACAGCATCCGCGCCGGAGAAACGCTCCACAAGTTTGTAGCCTATATTGCCTGCTTGCAGATCCGGGAACACCAGCACATTGGCGTGACCTGCCACCTTGCTGCCCGGAGCTTTCTTCTCGCCCACACTCGGGATCAAGGCTGCGTCGGCTTGCAACTCACCGTCGATCTGCAGGTCGGGAGCCAGTTCGCGTGCTATAGCCAAAGCTGCTGTCACCTTGTCTACATTCTCATGCTTGGCTGAACCCTTCGTCGAGAACGATAGCATAGCCACTCTCGGCTCGATGCCTGCAATAGTGCGAGCAGTCTCAGCGGTGGAAACGGCTATCTGTGCCAACTCCTCGGCATTCGGGTTCGGGTTAACGGCGCAGTCGGCAAACAACAGGAAACCGTCCTCGCCCAGGTGTTTAGCCGGTGTGAACATCAGGAATGCACCCGACACAATCTTGCAGCCCGGTTTGGTCTTCAGAATCTGGAACGCCGGACGAATAGTGTCCGCCGTCGTACCGCGTGCTCCGGCAAGTTCACCGTCTGCATCGCCGGCTTTGATCATCAAGCAACCCAAGTACAGCGGATCTTGGGCTTTCTTCTTAGCTTCCTCCTCCGTCATGCCTTTGGCTTTGCGCAGTTCGAACAGCAGGTTAGCATACTCAGCCATCTTAGGATCGGTTGCCGGATCAAACAGTGTGGCTTTGCTGATGTGCTCAAAACCTTTCTCGGCTGCCATCTTCCGAATGACTTCAGGGTTACCGATCAATGTGAGTTTGGCTAAGCCTTGTTCCAAAATAATGTTTGCTGCCTCCAGTGTACGAGGCTCGTCGCCCTCAGGCAACACAATGCGCTGCGGATTTTCTTTCGCACGCGCGTACATAGCGTTCAATATATCCATAATAGTTACAATTTAATGAACAAATCCATTGCCGACTTTCGACTTTCGGCTATCGACTTTTGACTAATCATTCAAAATATACTACAAAGTTACACATAAAATTGCAAATTTGCAAGTATTTTGCACTTTTTTTGCTCAGAAAGTGATTTTTTTTTAATTTTTCTTGCATATTTCAAAAAAAAGTTGTACCTTTGTAGCCGATTTGTGGAATTTTGAATCAAAGATTAGTATTATGCGCATAAAATCTTTACTTCTTACTATTGCCCTCTGCGGTGTCGTTGGGGTAGCAATGGCGAAAAACACAGCTGCCGCTGATACGACAGAAATGGGTGTGCATCCGTACAAGGAGACGCACAACATGACTTGGAATACCACGGGCTATTCGTTGCTCTTCTATGGTGGTATTAACTTCTACAATGGCGACTATCCGACAAATCGGTTTAACACGTTTGGCTATCCGTCTGCAGGTATTGCCTTGGAGTACAACTTCACTCCTGTTTGGGGTATCGGTTTGGGCTACAACTTCGCTATGCCTCAGGTGACGACAAAGAATGATGGCGAGGTCTTCAATACTCTCGATGGTCGAACACTGGCCAAGGGTTCAGTGGTGCATCGCGGTATGATGCATAGCGGACAAGTGTATGTTACCTTCAACTTGATTAACGCTTGGTTCCCGCGTGCTGTACAAGACATCTTCGGCTTGACGCTCTTCGCCGGTGTGGGCTCAGCGTGGTATAAGAACAGCGTTTCCTATCGTGAACTACCGAACGCAGAGGGAATTATTACTCCTACTAATAAATATACGGAAGACGACGATACGCAACACGCACATAGCAAATATGCGCAAGTGCCCTACGCTCCCCTGGGTGCAATAGCCGAGTTTAACGTATCGCGTCAGGTAGCTCTCGGTGTTCGCTTCCAATATGATATGTATTTCAACGATTATGTTGACAACCGTTATCAGGACAAGGCGAACAAGAACAACGACGGTCTGTTCGAACTCGAACTGATGCTCCGTTGGAAGATTGCTGCCCAGAAGAAGAACCACTTACGCAACGTCGCTTCGGTTGAGGTACTCGAGGATAAATACTATCAGTCGCACCCGCATCGCCGCAAACGTCGTCCGCACCAAGTGGATACTGTCCTGTTCTACCATCGTGATACGATTGTTGTCATCCATCGCGATACAGTTGTTATGGCAACTCAGACTCCTGTAGTAACAGAAGCACCTGTTGTCGTTCAACAGCAACCCGCACCGCAAGGACGTTGCGACCTCACCCTCTATCCGGGTTGGGAAGCCGAGGCTGATGCAGTGGTTGTTGAAGGTCAGTCACTCAGCCAGTTGGCACGCAAGTACTACAAGAATACTTTCTGCTGGGTATATCTCTGGATTGCTAACCGCAGCATTGCGCCCGATCCGAACCTGATTATGCCTAAGTGCGTACTCAAAGTTCCACGACTCAATGCTTGCCAGCTCTCCATCACCAAGCAGGAAGCCAAAGACATGTGCGCCAGCTACCGTGGCGAGTAATCTTTGAAATACTCGAAAAGCATCGTGTAAGGTTCATCGTAAAGTGTTCATCGTAACACTCGAAAAAGAACTTGCAAAGTTGTTTTTCGAAGAGCTGAGGCAATCGTGCGCTTTATGTGGCGTCAGCCACATCCGATAGCACGATTTGCCGACGGCGCGGTCTCATAGCTCAGTTGGTTAGTAGCACCTGACTCATAATCAGGGGGTCCTAGGTTCAAGCCCTAGTGGGACCACAAAAAGCGGAAGTTGTTGCTTCCGCTTTTTGTGTGTCTGTTGTTGTGGCTGATGGTTACTTCTTAGCCCTAAAGGGCACGATTACTTTACGTGCTCAATTTCGGGGTCAACAAGAATTCGTCCGCAGAACTCGCAAACGATGATCTTCTTGTGCATGCGGATGTCGAGTTGGCGCTGTGCAGGGATCTTGCTGTGGCAGCCGCCGCAAGAGTCGCGCTCGATGGTAACGACAGCCAGACCGTTGCGGGCGTTCTTGCGGATGCGTTTGAATGCCGTCAGCAGACGGTCGTCAATCTGACGCTCCAGATCGGTGGTCTTCAGTATAAGCGTCTCGGTCTGCTCCTTGGTCTCAGCAAGGATGGAGTCCAGATCCTGACGTTTGTTGGTCAGATCCACAGTGCGCTCCTCAATGTCCGTTGTCGTCTTGGCTTTCTCGGCATGCAGTTGCTCGAGAGCAGCAGTGTGCTCTTTGATGCGCTTCTGGCAGAGCTCGATATCCAGGGTCTGGTACTCGATCTCCTTGCTCAGGTTGTCGTACTCACGGTTGTTGCGTACGTTGTCCTGTTGCTCTTTGTAGCGCGAGATAGAGGCGTTGTCGTTCTCAATCTGCACGCGACGGTCGCTAATCTTCGTCTCCAGATCCTTGATGTCGTTCTCGATGTTCGTCAGACGGGTCTTGAGTCCCTCAACCTCGTCGGACATATCTTTCACCTCTTGCGGCAACTCGCCGGCAAGGGTACGCAACTCGTCAATCTTCGAGTTGACTTGCTGCAGTTCGTACAGCGCTTTGAGTTTCTGCTCAATAGTGAGCTCTTTTTCTTCTTTTTTCATATTCTTCGTAAAATTTAAATTCTCCAATCTTCAATCTCCAATCTCCAATCTCCAATCTTTCACTCCTTCATCACATGCACCGGCGACGCATCCGCCTCTGACATCCTGACCTCTACCTTTCCGCGCAGCAGTTCTGCGAAAATGTCTCTTGTGAAGTGCTCCGATGTCCAGTGGTCGATATCCACTGCCATGATTTGCCCGGCTGCGGCTTGCATGTCATGGTACTTCATGTCGGCAGACAGATACGTATCAGCTCCGGCAGCAATAGCATCAGGTATGAATTCCGCACCTGCGCCTCCGCAAAGTGCCACACGGCTGATGGTTGGCTTAACCGGCTCGGTGTAGCGTACATAGCCTGCGCTGAACACCTGTTGCACCTGTTTGAGCCACGCTGACCAGTGAACAGGCTTCGGCAGTGTACCTATTACGCCTAATCCTACCAGTTTGTCCTCCGGCGAGGGCACAAGGATGCGTATATCTTGCAGTCCCAACTGCTCAGCCATTCGTCCCGACACACCCCGCAGGGCTTTGTCCATGCTCGTGTGCGACGAGTAGATGGCTATGTCGTGGCGTATAGCTTGCGCTACGCAACGCTCCTGAGACGTTGCTCCCGTCAACTGCTTGAGTCCGTGAAAAAGTAAAGGATGGTGTGACAATATCATGTCACAACCCTCCCTTATCGCTTCGGCGACTACCGCTTCGGACACATCCACCGATAGCAGTACAGAGTGTATCTCCCTGCTTACATCGCCAACCTGCAACCCCGAATTATCCCACGTCTCTTGCTGTCTCCGCGGTGCTACAGATTCTATGATATCAATTATTTCTTTGAGTAACACTATCCTCGTTTAGTGCCTACGCCTGTCTTCACGCTGCTGGCAGCCGATTTACTGGTCTTGACGTTAGCTTTCGGCTGTTGGCTCTTGGCTTTGGTCTCTTGGCTCTTTTCGGCTACGGCTTCTTTGCCCTCCTCGTCCTCTTGCAGAGTAAAGTCCTTGAATCCGGCAGCAATCAGCAGGTTGTACCAGGCAATGAATTTCCGTATATCAGAAGGATAAACGCGGTCGCGGTCGAAGGTGGGCAGCACTTCTGCAAAGAAGGCACGCAACTCTTCGTTGTCGGCTTTCTTGGCGTCGAGTTCGATGGCTTTGAAGCCGAACTTCTTGCCGGCTGCATTCAGTACCTCGCTCAGCGAAACGTCTTCGCCCGTAGTGTACATCGACACCTCTGCCAGCGATACGATCTTGTCGCGCGAATAGGTCGGCATGCGCTTGCCGTCAACCAGTGACTCCACAATCAGCATGTTCGTGCCGCGGCTTACTAACTTGTACAAACCCGGTTTGCCGGTGATTGCAAGAATGTTTTTAAGCATATATATACAATTTTATTTCAACGTTCAATTTTCAATTTGCAAATTTCGGCTGCAAAGATAAGAAAATATTTGCAAAAATGCAAATCTTTTTGTAACTTTGTGCGATTTTTTTGCGAAAACGGCAAATCAAAATGCAAAATTGCAGCGTTTGCCTACTTAAATCGTAAATTGTAAATGGTTAAATTGTAAATAATTTGCGTCTCAAGAGCGAAGTAAATATCAAGAACCGTCGGGCTACGTTCGACTACGAGATACTGGAGCGTTACGTCGCCGGTATCCAGCTCTTCGGCACGGAAATCAAGTCCATCCGTGAGTCGAAGGCGAGCCTGGCTGACTCCTACTGCCAGTTTGTAGGCTCCGAACTCTTCGCCAAACAGATGCATATAGCCCAGTATCAGTTCGGCAGTTACGCCAACCACGACGTCTTCCGTGATCGCAAACTGCTGCTGAACAAACGTGAACTGCGCAAACTCCAGAAGGCGACCAAGGACACCGGCAAAACGATCATTCCGCTTCGGATGTTCATCAACGACAACGGTTTGGCGAAACTCGAGATAGCCCTCTGCCAGGGTAAGCACAGTTATGACAAACGGCAATCGCTGCGCGAAGCGGACGACAAACGCGAAATGCAGCGAATGATGGCACGATAGAGAATTTGAAATTTGAGATTTGAAATTTGAAAATTTAATGATATGAGCAAAGCATTACTAATGATTCTCGACGGCTGGGGAATCGGAAACAAAGACAAAGCCGACGCAATCTATTGCACTTCTACTCCGCATTGGAACAAACTCATCGAAACGTACCCTAACTCCCAACTGCAAGCCAGTGGCGAGAACGTAGGTCTGCCTGACGGGCAAATGGGTAACTCCGAGGTGGGTCACCTCAATATCGGTGCGGGACGTGTTGTATATCAAGACCTTGTGAAGATCAACCGCGCTTGTAAGGACGGCTCGATCCTCCAGAACCCTGAAATCCAATCTGCCTTCGGCTACGCCAAGGAGCATGGCAAAAACCTGCATATCATGGGTCTGACTAGCGACGGTGGCGTACACAGCTCGCTTGATCACCTGTTCTACCTCTGCGACATCGCTAAGGAGTACGGTTTGCAGGGCAAGACCTTCGTTCACTGCTTCATGGACGGTCGTGACACCGACCCGCGTTCGGGTATCGGCTTCATCGACGCCCTCGAGGCGCATCAAGCCAAGTCATGCGGAGAGATCGCCTCTATCTGCGGTCGTTTCTACGCCATGGATAAGCGGCAAAGGCGCCGAGTTCGAGAACATGCACGAAGCCATGCAAGCCAGCTATGATGCCGACGTAACCGACGAGTTCATCAAGCCTATCGTGCATGTTCGCAACGGTCAGCCCCTCGCCAAGATTGGCGAAGGTGACGTAGTGATCTTCTTCAACTACCGCAACGACCGCGCCAAGGAGATCACCATCGCCCTGACGCAATATGATTTGCCCTCCAACGGCATGAAGACTATTCCGAACCTGCAATACTACTGCATGACGCCGTACGACAGCACATTCCAGGGGCTGCACATCCTCTTCCCGAAAGATAACGTAACCAACACCCTCGGCGAGATCGTATCGAAAGCCGGACTCAAACAACTGCGTATAGCAGAGACCGAGAAGTTCGCTCATGTGACTTTCTTCTTCTCCGGTGGTCGTGAGGCTGAGTTCGAGAACGAGGATCGCATCCTCATCCCCAGCCCGAAGGTGGCAACCTACGACCTGCAACCGATGATGTCCGCGCCCGAGGTGACCATCGCTCTGCGCGATGCCCTCAACTCGCAGAAGTACGACTGCATAATCCTCAACTACGCCAACGGCGACATGGTCGGTCACACCGGCGTGTATAACTCCATCCAACAGGCAATCACCGCCATCGACATCTGCGTCAACGAGACCGTCGAAGCTGCTCTGCACAACGATTATGAGATCATCATCATCGCCGACCACGGAAACTGCGACAACGCCATCAACGCCGACGGCACGCCGAACACCGCGCACTCCCTCAACCCCGTGCCCTTTGTGTACATCAGCAACAAACACAAAGATGCCAAGGTTGACTGCGGTATCCTCGCCGATGTAGCACCCTCTATCTGCCACATCCTCGGCATCGAGCAACCCGCCGAAATGACCGGTCACAACTTAATTCACTAAACAATGCAGCAGCCAAGCTTGGCTGCTCATAACATCGTATTATGGCTAAAGAAGTAACAACAAAAAAACTCCTCGAAGAGATCATCGAAGGTATCCGCAATCGCAAAGGCGAACGCATAGTCCAAATCGACCTGCGCAAGATCAAGGAAGCCCCCGTTGAGTATATGATCATCGCCCAAGGCAACAGCAATACCCAGGTGGCTGCCATCGCCGCTGAGGTCGATGACCACGTACGCACCGTAACCCACGTTCATCCGCTCTCACATGCCGGCGAAGAGGCTGCCGAGTGGATAGCGCTGGACTACGGATCCGTTTTCGTGCATATCATGCAGCGCGAACCGCGGGCTTACTACGATCTCGAACACCTTTGGGCAGACGGAAAAATCACTGAAATAGAAGACTAACACCCTATGAGCGACAACCCCAAAAGAAAACAACTGCAACCCCAGCCGAATAACTCGAACGGACAAAACAACCCGAACAACCGCAAAGACCCGAGCCGCTGGCCGCTGGAGAGGATTGCTGACAACGCTGTTCTACGTCGTTGCCGTGTTCCTCGTGGTGAGCTGGTTCTTCGGCGACAAAGACTCCCGCACCAACAAAGAACTGAGTTACACGAAGTTCACTGCCTACGTCGAGAGTAACATGGTCGAGAAACTCGTCGTCTATGACGACAACTCTGCCAAGGCTACCATCCGACCGATGCACTACGCTATCGTCTTCGGCGACCAAGACAGCGGCGAAGCGGCGAAAGGATTGATCAAGACCCAAGTACCTTCTACCGAAGAGGTTTCCAAATACATGGACAGCGTCAACGCCGCGCGCAAAGAGAAAGGCCTCGACCTTCGAGAAGTCCAAAGATTACTGGTATCTCATCCTCGTCAATGTGCTGCCGTTCTTGTTCATCATTCTGTTCTTCGTGTGGATGAGCCGCGGCATAAGCGGCGCGGGTGGCATCGGAGGCATCTTCGGCGTGGGCAAAGCCCAGGCACAGGTCTTTGACAAGGACAAACAGCAGAAAGTTACCTTCAAAGACGTAGCCGGACTCGAAGGCGCCAAGCAAGAGGTTGAGGAGATTGTTTCCTTCCTCAAGAACCCCGACAAATACACTGCTCTCGGTGGCAAGATCCCCAAGGGCGCGCTCCTCGTAGGCCCTCCGGGTACAGGTAAAACCCTGCTCGCCAAGGCAGTAGCAGGCGAAGCCGACGTGCCCTTCCTCTCGATGTCCGGTTCGGACTTCGTGGAGATGTTCGTGGGCGTAGGCGCAAGCCGTGTGCGCGACTTGTTCCGTCAGGCCAAGGAGAAAGCCCCGTGTATCATCTTCATCGACGAGATTGACGCCGTAGGTCGTGCGCGTGGCAAGAACGTGCTCACCGGTGGCAACGACGAACGCGAATCGACCCTCAACCAGCTCCTCACCGAGATGGACGGCTTCGGTACGAACAGCGGCGTGATCATCCTCGCTGCCACCAACCGCGCCGATGTCCTTGACTCTGCACTCCTTCGTGCCGGACGATTCGACCGACAGATACATGTCGAGTTGCCTGATCTCCAGGAACGCAAGGATATCTTTGGTGTACATCTACGCAACATCAAACTCGCCAAAGCCGTTGACGTGGACTTCCTCGCCAAGCAGACCCCGGGTTTCAGTGGCGCGGATATAGCCAATGTCTGCAACGAAGCCGCGCTCATCGCTGCGCGTCATGACAAGAAAGAGGTGGACAAACAGGACTTCATGGACGCCGTGGATCGCATCATAGGTGGTCTGGAACGCAAGACGAAGATCATGACGCAGGAGGAGAAACGCTCTGTTGCCTACCACGAAGCCGGTCATGCTACGATCTCGTGGCTGCTGCAATACGCCAACCCGCTCGTCAAGGTCACTATCGTTCCCCGTGGCGTGGCGCTCGGCGCAGCGTGGTATCTGCCTGAGGAGCGCCAGCTCACCACCAAGGAACACATCCTCGACGAACTCTGTTCGCTCTTGGGTGGACGGGCTGCCGAGCAACTCTTCCTCGACCACACTTCCACCGGTGCACTCAACGATCTGGAGCGTGCCACCAAACAGGCGTACGCCATGGTTGCCTACTACGGCATGAGCGACAAGCTCAAAGACGTCTCGTTCTACGACTCTACGGGTCGTTATGAGTACGGATTCAG
>CADBAZ010000004.1 GCA_902792835.1 uncultured Bacteroidales bacterium | reverse complement strand
GCGTCACGTACTTACCAAGGCGTGCATCTAACTTCACTTGCGGTGAACGATTGAAAGGCCCGAACGGAGCGCCGGAGTTGAGGGCGATAACGTCGCACAGGTCAGCAGCCATAGGGTGCCAGGTCTGACCGATAGCGAGCTCTACGCGCGCGTAATCCTTATTATTGTTGATAGCGAGGCTGTCCCACGCCAGGGTCAGATAGGCTTGACGCAGACGCAGTTGTGCAACGCCGGAAAGCGAGTGTGTACCGGTGCCCTTGGTTGACAAACCGGCATAGAAGTCTGCTTCGATCTTGCCGCCAAACTCCGTGCCGCGCCACTTGTAGTCCATAATATTCACACCCAAACGTGTGGTGAGCGAGAGGAATCGGAACGTGCTGACAGCATTCAGGTCTTCGCGCTCTACGCCCGAAGTAGCAGCCTGTTCGGGTGTCTGATTCCAGTTCTCATCCTTGGGCTGATAGTTATACATGTCCGCAGTACCCGAGATAGACTCACGGCTATCGTACGCAAAGTAGTTACGTACGAAGCCGTAGAGCTTGAAGTGCTGCTTGAGATGACTCTTAGCCGCCTCTTTCTTCGCTTCTTTGCTCACTTCCTGTGCCTGAATAGACAAAGAACAAAGGACAATGGACAAAAGACAAATAATGATCGACTTTAACCTATAACCCATAACCTTTAACCTTTATTAGAACGGGAATACCATGATGACTGCATATGCCAGCGCGATACCTACGAGACCGATGATAAGACCCACTTTCGCCATATCGTTGGTCTTGATCAGACCGGTCGAGCAAGCGATGGCATTGGGCGGTGTGGAGATAGGCAGCAACATAGCGAACGAAGTGGAAGCGGCTACGCAGACGAGCAAGGTCGTTACGCCACCGAAAGCAGCCAACTGCTCGCTCATTGCGGATCCTACCACCGCTAAAATCGGTATAAGTAAGTTCGGAAATAACCAACACGGCAATAACTGACCAACTTCCGAATGGGATAGATTCCACCAACGCTGCCGCCAAACCGGTCTTATTGAGGGCAGTACCGATAGCGAAACCACCGGCTACCATCCACAGCACGTGCCAGTCGATCTTCGAAAAATCATCGCGTTTGAAGATTCCTACGAGGGCGAAGACGCCAAACGGGATGAGAGCGACTACGTTGGAGTTGAGGTGAGTGATCTCACCGGTCATCCAGAGGAGGATCGTTGCAATGAAGGTGATCGTTACTACCCAGAACTCCCATCCGATCTGATGATGCTCATCCGGCTGGATGACGATCTTCACGTCCTTCGCCTTGAAGGGGAAGAGGAACATAAGCAGCCACCATGCAAAAAGGATCATAATGATCACTACGGGCACCATGCGGATCATCCATGCGCTGAAGCCGATGTTGATATCCAGCGAAGCGAGCTGACCGATGGCGATAGCGTTAGGAGGCGTGCCGATAGGAGTACCTAAACCGCCAATATTGGCGGCTATGGGAATAGCCATAGCCAGGCTGACGCGTCCGCCGCCGTCCACAGGCAGGGTACGGAGTACAGGTGCGAGGAAGGCAAGCATCATGGCTGCGGTAGCGGTATTACTCATGAACATCGACATCACGCTGATGAGCGTCAGGAAACCGAGCAATACCCATTTGGGGTTCGTGCCGAAAGGCTTGAGCATCACGCGCGCAAGAACGACATCCAAGCCTACTTTGCTGGCGGCTATCGCGAGTACGAAACCACCCAAGAAGAGCATGATAATCGGGTCGGCAAACGAAGCCATCAGTTCGCGGAAATTAACGAGCGCACCCATGTCGGGGTTGGTCAGCCCCTTATTGGATACAGCCAGCAGCAGAAATACGATAGTGGTCACCGAGGTTGCCCAAGCCGGGATGATCTCGAACATCCACATCAGGGCTGCGTAGCAGAAGATGGCAATGGTACGCTGCTGAACTACTGTCAGCCCCTCAATACCGAAGAATGATGCCGGTACGAACCACATCAGCAGCACCACAAGGGCTGTGAGCGGTGCGAATATATGCAATTTTACGTTAAACTTATTCATGCTTATTTAATATACATTAGGATTAGCCAAATGATTGATACGACGATCATAACGCTCTCCGCCCTGATAAGCGGTAGTAACAAACGCCTGGATGATCTCCAGCGCCTTGTCCGGTGCTACATAGCCGGTCGGCAAACAAAGGATGTTCGCATCAAAGAAACGGCGAGCGTTCTCTGCCATACGTGACTCCCAACAGATTGTGGCGCGTACATGTGGATGCGTGTTCGTGGCCATTGCCATACCATTACCGGTGTAGCAGAAGCCGATACCTAAGTCACATTCACCTTTCTCAACCGCTGTTGCCATCGGGTGAGCAAAATCAGGGAAGTCACAATTCTCCATCGAGTGACAACCGAAATCTTTCACCTTGGCACCTTCGCGCTCCAAGAAGAGCTGAATCATGGATTTCAGTCCAAAACCTGCGTGGTCACTTGCCAGCGCAATAGTCAATTCGTTTAATGGTTTCATAATTATTGTCTTATTAAGTATTTGCTTTTTGTCATCAGAACTTGTACGATGCGCCGAGCACGAAGTTCACGCCCGGATCGTAGTAGCCGTAGTAGGCTGCGTTGTGCCGGTGGATAACGTTGTTGAGTTCGAGATAGACTTTGAGCCACTTGTTGAACTCATACGCGCAGCCGAGATTGATGTCAATCGTGGGGCTGAGCACGCCAATGCTGTACGATCTGCCGGCAGTCGTTTCCTCGAACATCAGCGTCTGGCGTTTGCCTGCGAAGTAGTTGTGCGAGTAGAGCGTCCATTGGCGGTTGATGCGCGCGTCGATGTTCACGGCTAGATCCCAGCGCGGGCGATCGAGCATCTTCCATGTGCCGTTGGCATTATGTACGGCGGCGTTGAACGAAGCCATTTCTATGGCTTTGTTCTGCGAGTCATGCGGCGCCTCAATGCTGTCCATACTGCCGGTGTAGAATGCTCCGGCAACGAAGATGTTCACGATGTCCTGGTAGTGGTAAGTGATCTCGGCGCCGATCTTCCAGCGCTGCAGGTTGCAATAGACGTAATCGCCGAAGAGCGGATCGCTATTACCCTGACCGTCACGGAACTGACGTACTTCCCAGTAGTACGGCGTAGCCGCCGAGAACTGGTTGCGCTTGAGTTCGTAGCGCGCATGCAGGTCGATGAGCAGGTTAGCCTCAGGACGGATCTTCAGACCGAGTTGTGCTTGCACAGGTATATAGCCTGCAACGTGATGCGACGTAACGCCACTCTGGAAGGTGCGGTACGGGTAACCGTACACATGCGACTGCAACGAACATTCGCCTAAGGAGCCGGAAGCCAAGCCGTAGATAGCCAGCCAGTTGCGGGCTATGTCGTACTCCAACAGCACGTTGGGCGAGGGAGCGAACGAGATGTTTTCGTTGCCGCTGAGCAGTTGACCCTTGCCGATATTCATATCAAGGTTCACGCCTATGTGCGCGTGGAAACGGTTGTGGTCGAAAGCGTAGTACGGCTCAATGCGTATAGCGTGGCGCGGGTTGTAGAGTGAGTCGGCTACGCTGTTGTCTTTGACCTTCATAAAGAAGTTCGAGACTCGCAGGTTCAATCCGACCTTATGCTCATCGCGATGCCACTCCAAGTTGCCCAGCGTATGGATCTGATGCTCGGTAGCCGCCGAAGCATACAGAAACGCGGAGTAGCCTGTCTGCAACTTGTACTGCACATTACCCTTGCCTGTTGAACGTACGCCGATGTGCGTATTGATCGTCCATAGTGGCAGTTTGTCTTCGGGACGGAGATCGGAGTATTTAGCAAGATGCATCACGCCGAGCGAATCCACATATCGTCCGCTGAAGGTATAGAAGCGATTCTCGGCATCTGCACCGAAGTACAGTGCTGCTGATGAGAACGTCTTGGTGATGTCTAATCCGAAGTTCGTCTTCTCGACCGTGTATCGTCCCCACGAAGCGCGATGATGCGCGAAGGCGTCGAGGGTGATCTTGCTCTTTTTGTCCGTCATGCGGTAGCCGAAGTCAAAGACGGTATTCGTGTGACCTATGCCACCGTTTATGTACCCGTGCAGCGGTTTGGGCTGCTCCCATGTGGTGTACGAGCAGCCAAGCGGGTTGATGTTCTTCGCCGGCGAGAGCGACTGCGAATAATCGGAGTAAGTAACCTCAACGGGTTCGAAGTCCTGTTGCACGACAACGGGTTTGACGCTGACAATGCCTGCGCTACTGATGATAGGCTGGAAGTCGCGTTCAACGGTGACGTTGCGGTTCAATACAGTATCTTGTGCTGCGGCTGCCAGCGGCAGTAGCAACAGTGTTATGAGAAATATAAACTGATGTCTTTTCATACGTCTCTCGTTTATTCGTCAGTGGTTTCCGTACTATCCGGTTCAGTCTGCTCCGGCTGTTGCTGTGCAGCAATCGTGGCGAGCCGTTCGGCGATGATGCCTTGGATATCATCCTCAGCGTTGTAGTTGGCTTGCAGGGCAAACAGATATTGTTGTGCCTGATAGACGTCGTCCTTCTTGAGGCTTATGTCAGCAAGCAGGATCATCGCCTTGGCGAGCCAGTACTGATGCTGGGTATTCATCTGGGCGAAAGACATAATCTCATCTTCCGCCATGTCGAGTGCTCCCATGTTGAAGTACGCTTGCGCAAGCAGGTACTTGCTCTCTGCGCCGATGGCGGTAACGGTCTCTTTGGAGAGCGGCGTAAGATCGACTACAGCAAGCCCGTTGTTGTTGGCGCTCAAGTACGCTTTGGCGCGGCAGTAGAGGGCTTCCTGGCGCATGTCTTCGGAGATGTTGTCCGTGGAAAGAATGTCGGTAGCGATGCGAATGACAGTCTGCTGATCGCCCATGTTCGATGCACAGCGCAAGACACCTAACTGCGCTATGCGCCGGTTGCTCTCGGTAGATGCAACCTCTTGCAGGTGAGCAAAGTGTCGTGCAGCGCGCTCGTAATCCTTGTTGTCGAAGCTCAGTCCGGCAGCACGCAGGCAGGCTTCCTCCATATAGGCGTTACCGGTGAGCGTGGTGAGGGCTTCGTACTCCTCGAGTGCCTCATTCATCTGTCCTAAGCGGTAGTAACTGTCGGCAGCATAGTAATGTGCGCCGGAGCAGTAACGTCCGCCGTTACAGTAACGGGTGATGTAGGTGGTCAGACCTGCAGCAGCTTCCTTGTAGTTGCCGAGCATATATTGCAGTTCAGCGGTAACGTAGGTGAGGGAGTCCTCAGCCGTTGTGACGCGCATCTGCGATTTGCCGATCGTCTTGGTGTAAGCCAAGTACTCGTTGATATTGTTCGTTGCCACGTACACCTGTTCGAGTGCATCGAGTGCGGCATAGGCTTCCTCGGTGCCCGGGTAGTTGTTGATGGTGCGCTTGAAGGCGGTAATGGCATCATTGTACTGCTTGAGATTACGATGGATCATACCCTGCTCGAGTGAGGCTTTGCGAGCCATGTTGGAGTTCGGGTAGTTGCTTAGCAATCGCTCGTACGCCATGATAGCCGATTCCTCCTGGTTGTTCTCAATATAGGCGCGCGCCATCTCGTAGAGAGCATCGTCGGCATAGTCGGACTGCGGGTAGGTGGTAACGAGACTCAGCATCTTCTCCGCCTTGTTGACATACTCGTGCTTGAGTCCGTACGCATAGCCCGCTTGGAACGTAGCATAATCGGCTCCGGTGGCAGCGAGGTCGATGACCTGCTGGTAGGTCTTGATTGCCTCGTCGAAGCGTCGTGCATTGAACTGGCAGTCACCTATGCGGTTGAGGGCGTCGGCGTAGGTAGGCTGTGTGGATTCCGTTTGCGAGACGAACTCCTTCAAGGTAGCTTCCGCCTGCACGTACATGCGCTGTTGGAAATAGGTGTAACCCTTCAGGTACAGAGCCTGCACGCGGTTCGGGGAGTTCTTCCAGCCGGGTTCCTGCTCGGCTCGGGTGAGATAGTCACCTGCCTGCTTGTAGTTGCGCGTACGGTAAGCGCACTCGGCGAGCAGGTAGCAAGCCTCAGCATTGTACGCATTGTACTGAGCGGGTTGGCGCAGGATCTCCTGCAAGAACAGTTGCGCCTTCTGGATGTTTCCCTGACGGAATGCATCGGCACCTAACTGATAACGCAGATATTGCTTGGTCTGCTCCATCTTCGGGTCGGTGATGTCAATCAGCGCCAAAGCATCGTAGGCAGACTGATAGTTCTTCGAGCGCAGGAATGCGTCGGAGAGAAGGGAGCGGATGGTGGTCGTATGCGAGGATTTGGGGTACTTGCGCAGGAACTCGGTGAACGCCGTTACGCTCTCGCCGAGTGCCGACGAGCTCTTGTAGGTGCAGAGTGCGTAGTTGTACATTGCCTCCTCGGTAACCTTGGGCGTCAAGCCGTAACGTACAGCGGCAGCGTAGTTAAGCTTACCTTGTTCAATATATCCTGTACGCGCGTACGCGTGCCCGAGGTGCAAAGCTACCGATTCGGATATTGTATCGTTCATCGGTTTGACTTTGCGCAGGTAGGTAGTGGCTTTGTCGTACTGCTCGGTGTGGAAATACGCCATACCCAAGAGGTAGATGTCGTTGCGCACCAATTCCTTCTTTTGCTCGGTAAAACTCTTCTCGTACGCCTCGAGGTGCGGTATAGCCTGTGCATACGCGCCGTGCTGGAATTGCAATTCGCCGAGTATGCGCTCTATCTCGCCGTTGTTAGGATTGCCCGGGTTCGCCTCCATGATATACTCGGCACGTTGCTCCACTTCCTCCAAGTTACCTTGTTGGTAGTAGATCTGCACGATATAGTACGGCACAATGTCGCTATACTGTGCGGTGTGCTCGATGGCAAGAAACTCAGGCAATGCCTCGCCGTAGCGTTCGGTCTTATACAGCGCAAACGCATAGTAGTAGCGCGATGCGAGGGTATAAGGAGTATCTTTGTGGCGCAACAGGTCGAAGAATGTGAGTGCCTTGGAGTAATCACCCATCATCAGGTAGGCATAGCCGCGATAGAACATATATACGGGTTGCTGATCGCGTGCCAAACGCTTGAGTTGCACATCTTCAAAGTTCTTCAACGCCTTCTTGTAGTGCTTGGATTCTACCTGCAACACACCCGTCATCATCTTCACTTCATCGGTGTAGGTGGTGTAGGGGTATCGCTTCAGGTACGCCTGCAAGGCTTGGGCTGCACCCTTGTCGCGCTGCTCGTATTGCTGCTTGACAGCAAGATAGCCGTCCTCGACCTCGTTGGAGTGGACGGAAAGCGTACAGAACAACGCAAGGATTAGTAATAGTTTCCTGCTATTCATGTTTTGTTAGTCGAAAGTCAAAAGTCGAAAGTCAAAAGCCGAGAGCCGAGAGCCGTTTAACGGCGACGGCTGCGAAGCTTCTTCTGTTTGTTCTTGTTGATACCGAGGATGACGAAGAACGCGATGATCAGTATGATCACAATACCTACGATAAGCATCAGGCTGCTTCCGCCGAGGTTGTCACCCTTCACGCGATTCCACATATCAAGCATGTCACCGGTCTTAGCGGCGCAGTCGTGCATAAGTGCGCAACGTTCGATAACGCTCTTGTCGGGATAGAGCACCTGGTTAGCGTGAACGGCAGTTGCTTCCGGACCGAAGAAGTACGAGAGGTCAACGGTCTCGGCATTGTCCTCTGCATTGTCTGCCCACTCAAGGATCTCAGGTGATGCGATAACGCTGACGTAACCTATCTCCTCCATGTTCAGAATAGCATTCTCCGGCATACAGAGGTAGTTGATGAAGTATGATGCGGCTTTGACATTCTTGGCATACTTCGGAATACACCAACCGTCGAACCAAACGTTCGATCCCTCTTGCGGCACAAGGTACTTGAGTTCAACACCCACCTCGGAAGCCTCGTCGATAGCCCATTGGGCATCGCCTGACCAGCTGAGGTTCAACCAGCTCTTGCCTTTCGCCATTTCCTCTTTGCCGAAGTCAACCTCCCAGCCGGCTACATTGCTCTTGAGTTCACGCAGGAATTCCTCAACGCGGGCAATACGCTCGTCGTTGACGTTGCCTACCAAGTCCTCACGGGTTACTTCACCACGTGCAATCTCGTCACGATAAACGTAGAGCACAACCACTGAATAGACATCGCGGAAAGCATCTTTCATGAATACTCTGTCCTTGAACTTCGGGTTGAGCAGTCCTCCCAGCGAGCGGATGTCGGCCTCATCAACAAATGCGGAGTTGTACAAGATACCTGTTGTACCCCACATGTAGCCTACGGTATAGTCTGATGCCAACATATCGTCCATCTCCTCCTCGCTGACCATCTGCTGGAACATACGTTGTGCGAACGGCGCTACAAGACGTGTGTAGTCAGGCAAGCTGCCAAAGTTACGCTGGATAGGTTGCAGCAATCCACGACGCATCATACGCTCGATGATATACTCCGAGGGGCATACTACGTCATAATCCTCATGACCTACCTCGATCTCGGTGAGCATCGATTCGTTGATGTCAAAGGTCTGATAGATGATATCAACATCCTCGCCAGTCTGCTCTTTATACCACTCAGGGAATTTGTTCAGCACGTTGTCGAGGTCAATGTAGTCCGCCCAGTTATACACCTTCAGGGTGTGTGCGCGGTCAGCGGCTTGGGTGAATACAGGGCATGCCATCAAGGCTGCCATAACAAGGATAACCAGAGTTTTGAATTGTTTGTTCATTTCTTTTGTTTGTTTATTTGTTTGTTTGTACGAATATTCATTATGATAAGTAGTATCAATATCGTAAGGAAGATGAGCGAGAACAGCGGTCGGAGTTCGGGCGTCAAACCTCCCTTGCGTGCATCGGCATAGATGAACGTTGATAAGGTTTCCAAACCGTTGGAGCCTTTGGTGAAGAACGTTACACCGAAATCATCGATACTGAGCGTTAGAGCGAGAATGAATCCGCTGATCATACCCGGCTTGAGTTCGGGCAGCAGGACTTTTTTGAGGGCTTGGGCGGGAGTGGCGCCAAGGTCAAGAGCTGCCTCGTAGAGGTTCGGGTTCATCTGCATCAATCGCGGCATTACGCTGAGTACGACGTAGGGCGTACAGAACACCACATGAGCGATCAGTACGGTCACAAAACCACGGCTGATGTTCAGGAACACAAATAACAGGAACAGCGATATACCCGTCAAGATGTCGGGGTTGATCATCGGGATTGAGTTGAGGAACGTGATCCCTTTGCGAGCACGTGAGCGCATATTGTACAGTCCGATAGCAGCGAGCGTGCCGAGCAATGTGGCTATGGTAGCCGCAGCAAAGGCGATGATTGCCGTGAAAGCGACAGCACGGTACAGGTTCGGATCAACGCGTACGTGCGTTGTGGCATCGTAGCCGGTGAACAGATTCTCGTAGAGATGGAACGTGAATCCCGTCCAGTTACCGATAATCTTGCTCTGTGTAAACGAGAATATAAAAATCAAAAATATCGGTGCATACAGCACAATGAGCAGCAGCCATAGATAAGCCTGACCGGCAACACGTTTTGCAGCCAATTCTCGCGAACGGCGACGTGCCTCTTGCATCGCACTGCTTTCGATTTGCATTTTGCATTTTGCATTTTGCATTGTTGCCTGTAAACTCATAGCAGACCTCCTTTCTGTGCGTCGCGATCGTTCTCCTGGTCAAAGAACGAGGTTGCGGCAATGATAATGAGCATAATCAGCGACAGGGCTGCTCCGTAATTCCACATGGCTATACCTCCCTCACCGAACGAGCGCTGGATGAGCGAACCGAACAAGGTGATCTTGTTGTGCGTGAGCAGCTCGGCGATGGCAAAGGTCGAAACAGTCGGCATGAACACCATCACGATACCCGAGTAGATACCCGGAATACTGAGCGGAAGCACCACTTTGGTGAATACGCTCACTTTGTTTGCTCCCAGATCCTGCGCTGCCTCGATGAGTGAGCGATCCATCTTCTGCAACGTGTTGTAGATAGGATAGATCATGAACGGTAGGTAGTCATAGCACATACCGAACAGCAGTGCTCCTTCACCTAACGGCAAGCCGAACATGTTGAATAGTTCGACCGTAGCAATGGTGCGAAGCAGGAAGTTAATCCACATGGGCAGGATGAACAGCAGCGCCATGACTTGCGGGGTTTTGAATTCCGCCATAGCCATGATGTATGCAGCCGGGTAACCGAGTAGCAGGCAGATAACCGTGGTGATGAACGCTATCGCCATGGAGTAGATGAGCGTGTTCACTGCCTCGGAGGTGTGGAAGAACTTAATAAAGTTATAGATGGTAAAATCTCCCTCCGGCGTGGTGAACGCATAGTAGAAGATCAGCAGCAGGGGCAGTACGACGAACAGCACCAAGAACAATACGTACGGCCACGCCCAAGTCCGGCGTGCGGACGCTATTTCTGTAAACTTCCTCATTTCAGCAGTTCATTCGGCTCGCTAAGCCCGGGTTTGCGCAGATGAATGTGTTCGGGTGCGATGGTTATACCTACGCGGTCGCCGTCGTCCCACACATCGTTCGTATAGACATATATGTCATCGCCTGCATCCGTGCGGATGGTCAGGTGGTAGTGGTTGCCTTTGTACAGGATGAAATGCACCTCGCCGGAGAGTTTGCCTTCCTCCTCGTAGTCCATCAGTTCGACCTCGCGGAAAGCTACATCCACCTCCACTTCGTCGCCTGCATTGAACGGAGTCGTCTCTTCCTCCGTCACATCCCACTCGGCATCGAGGAAACGCACCTTGCCGGGTTTGACTACCTCACCGGCAAAACGGTTGTAAATATAGTGGTCTTTGTGCATGATCTGGATATCCTCGGGCTTGACGAGCATGCCGATCTCCGTGCCGGGTTTGTACTCGTGATAGTCCTGAATAAGGAACTCATAGCCGTCAGGCGTGAGTACGCGCATCTCATAGTGTACGCCCTTGAAGATACAGGTGTCAACCGTCCCGTACCACTTGGTGAACTTGCCTTTCGGCACGCGATCCTCCACGTCGTCGTCTTCCTGACCAACGATCTGTCCGCGTTTCTCTTGCGCCTTGTCCCAGATATAGATGTCTTCCGGGCGAATTACGACATCAACCGGTTCATCCTTGTCAAAGCCTTCGTCGATGCAATCGAACTCGCGGTCAAGGAACATCACCTTGCGGTCTTTGATCATCCTGCCGCTCAGGATATTGCTCTCGCCGATAAAGTCCGCCACAAAGCAGTTCTGCGGTTCGTTGTAGATGTCGGTAGGCGTGCCGATCTGCTGAATCTTGCCCTCGCTCATCACTACCACGCGGTCGGAGAGCGTGAGTGCTTCTTCCTGATCGTGCGTCACGTAGATAAACGTGATGCCCAGCTGCTTGTGCAGCTCCTTAAGCTCGATCTGCATGTCGTGGCGCATCTTCAGGTCGAGGGCTGACAGCGGTTCGTCGAGCAGGAGAACTTCCGGCTCGTTGACGATAGCACGGGCTATAGCCACACGCTGCTGTTGACCGCCACTGAGGGTATCGACCTCGCGATCTTCGTAACCCATCAGGTTAGCCATCTTCAGGGCAGCTTTGACCTTGCGCACGATGGTCTCTTCCTCCATCTTCTTCATCTTCAGTCCGAACGCCACGTTGTCAAATACGTTCAGATGGGGGAACAGGGCGTATTTCTGGAATACAGTGTTCACCGGACGGCGATAAGGCGGTACGGCTGTCACATCCTCGCCTTTGAGCAGGATATCACCCGAACTGGCAACCTGAAAGCCTGCAATGCAACGCAGTAGCGTCGTTTTGCCGCAACCCGAAGGCCCCAAGATTGTTACAAACTCGCCTTTCTTAACCTGAAGGCTCACGTCGTTCAAGGCATACTTTCCGTCCTCAAACTGTTTGAAGACGTGATTTACCTCGATGATAAAATCATTTGTCATTTCTTTCTTAATGCAATATTATATGCTTCGCGGTAGTATGCGAAGAAATGTTTCGACAGTTTCCATGCTTTCTTGCGCACGACATCCTGTTCCTTGCCGCTCAGGCGCATGAAACTGTAAACAGCATCATCCACCTTGCGCACAACCTCCTCGTAGTTCGAGTCGTTACGACGGATGACATATACGCCTTCCGCCAGGCCTTGCAGACACTTGGCATTCTCGCCGGCTGCCCACACGCCGAAGCCCGAGAGGCTGGTGGTAATGGTCGGCACGTGGAACGCTATACTCTCCAGCGGCGTATAGCCCCATGGCTCGTAGTACGACGGGAAGATCGTCAGATCCATTCCGCACAGCAGGTTGTAGTACGTCTCGCCCAGTTCAGGGTCGTAACCGTTCAGATAGTACGGAATAAACACAACCGTCACCTTGCCCATTTCCAGCGTCGAGTGCTCCAAGTACGGCACAAACACGAATGCCAACACGCGCGGTGCAAACACGTCGCTATTGACTTTGTCGCTGAGCATGCGCATCGAATCCACGAACACATCAAGTCCCTTGTTCTTCCACTCATGACGACCGGATATACACAGCAGGAAAGGCGGCTGACCGGCTACGACGGCATCTTTGCCATCGGCTTTCTGACTGCGCAGCAGAATCTGTTTGGAAATTTTGCGCTGCGTGGTATAATCCTTGCCTATAGGCACAAAGTCCGGCTCAAAGCCGTTAGGTGTAACTATATCCGGCTGCTTGTCAAGTAGTTGGCGGCACTCGCGTGCAGTAAGGTCACTGACGGTAGTGAAGCAGTCGGCGTGGTGAGCAGCCTGCTTCTCAGCGCTGTGCTTGCTGACCATATTCAGTTCGCACGCCATCTGGTCGCCGTTGTAGTTCTTGAACTGGTCGTATAACGGCTTATGGTTGCCGGCTATCGAGCGCCCGATGCTTGTCGCGTGTGTGGTGAAAAGTGTACCGATCTTCGGGCAGTGGTCTTTGATATAGAATAGCGCAAAAGCGGTCTGCCATTCGTTGGAGTGCATCACTACGTTCTTGTCTTCAAGATGCATGTAATGATAGAGGCTCTCCATTACTTGTCCGGCGGCATAACCAAACAAACTACTCTCATCATAGTCGCCGTAAGCAGCGTGACTCTGTACCTGGAATTTCTCCCACGCCCAACCATAGATCGAGTCTTTCTGAGCGGCTATACCTTCCCAACGCAGCAGGATTGCAAGCGGTGTGCCGGGCACTTTCCAACGGCCTACGCGGGCGTTATGAATACGCTCCCAGCCGGGGAACAACGACTGATCCTCGGCAAAATAAATATCCGAATGCTCTCCCCAATCAGGTCCGAAGAAGACTACTTTGTCAGGATGCTCCTCTTGCATCGTAGCGGCGCGCGTGCTAAGCACGGTATAGATACCGCCCACGTGGTTGCATACTTCCCAACTTGTCTCGAAGATATAGTCCGGTTGAACCGGTTCATTCGTTTTTTTCATGATATGATGGTTTTAGTAGATTATCGTCATTCTGCCCACTTCCTCAATCTCATTCACAAGGGTAATCATGTTGAACTGTTGCTCACTGATAATGTTCTGCGGATGCGTTACGAGCGGCATTGCCCACACGCCGTACGCCTCGCTCCAGTATAGGCTGTTGCGCTCGGGATCCACCAGCAGTGTTCCGGCAGGATTGTCGGTTATCTGTGTCAGAGCGTCGCCGTTGGCGTTGGCTACATACACTCCGTCCTCCAGGATAAGGTACAACTTGCGGTTGATAGCATCTACCTGCAAGGCGAGTACATTCAGATCGGTGAGTACGGGCATGTTGTGGATGTCATACTCCACACCGTTGAGCGTCGCCGTACTATCGTTGGCAGCCTCTATAACATGCTCGTCACCGCGGAAGTATCTGGGAGTTTCATACACGCCCTCGTATATACGTTGCCGCCATATTCGTCCGCTGGGAACCTCCATCAACAGCGAGGGCGCAGGATTATCCTGTAGCATCAGGGTACGCTCATCGTAGAATATCTTGTCACCGATGGTGACCGTGAGCTCTACATCCGTCGTATGCCCGAAATCGGTGAAGTATCCGACTATACTGTCGCTTGTCAGATCACCTTTTGTGAATACGAAGATGGATTCATCTAGTTCCCAAAGACAAGTTACCTTCGCGTTCTTCGGGTTGTATAGCGACACTTTCAGGGTCACCGGCGCGTACTGCTTCACGGAATCGGGTGAGACACAGATTGACGGCAGCGAATCCAGCACCTCAAGCACATGACTGACTTTGCGGCTCTTGCTGGAGTCCGCCATCAGTTCGACAACATACGTGCCGGCTGTGGTGTAGGTGTGTGAGGGATTCTTGAGGGTTGACTGTGAGCCGTCACCGAACTTCCACACCCAACTCTCGCCGGCATCACTCAGATTACTGAACTTAACCGTCTGTCCCGTCTTGGGCACACTGGGAGAGTACGAAAAGTCGTACGTGTGTTTCTGACCGCAGGAAACAGTCACACACACCACTGCCGCAAGGCAGCATATTGCAAAAAATATCTTATATATTTTCATACTTATACAATAAAGCGCACAAAGTTACAAAAAAAAATGCACATTTGCAAATTTTTGCGAAGAAAAATTGCACGTACGTGCTTTTTTAATATCATGCGGCTCACTTGGGCTTGCACAAGGGTGAGTCACATGGTATTAAAAAGGTTATCGCATAGCGATATTTTTCTTCGCAAAACAATGCTTAAATGTCCCGCATTGCCCTGCCGTAATTTCGAGGTGACGGTTTCCCCTGATGAAAGGGGGAAAGCGTCGGTGTCCTCGAAGTTACAAAAAAAAATGCAGTAAACTGCAATTTTTCTTCGCAAAAGTTTGCAAATGTCAAATATTTTTCGTAACTTTGCAGTCGCGTTTCCAAACGCGATGAAAGGTCGGATAAAGACTAACATAAATAACCAATAAAATATAAAACAAACACATGTCAAAAGTAACTGTTGTAGGCGCAGGTAACGTAGGTGCTACTGCTGCCAATATTATCGCTGTGAAGAATATCGCCAGCGAAGTTGTTCTGATTGATATCAAGGAAGGCGTAGCCGAGGGCAAAGCCATGGATATCATGCAATCTGCCCAGACTATCGGTTTCTCGACCGTAGTTAAGGGTATCACCAATGACTACAGTCTGACCGCCGGTTCGGATGTAGTGGTTATTACTTCAGGTCTGCCCCGTAAGCCGGGTATGACGCGTGAGGAACTTATCGGTGTGAACGCCGGTATCGTTAAGAGCGTTGCTTCGCAAGTTCTGCAGCACTCGCCTAACGCCATCATCATCGTTGTATCGAACCCGATGGATACGATGGCTTACCTGACGCTGAAAGCTACCGGTCTGCCCCGTAACCGCGTCATCGGTATGGGCGGTGCGCTCGACTCGAGCCGCTTCAAATACTACCTGAGCCAGAAGCTCGGTTGCTATGCTCACGATGTTGACGCCTTTGTTATCGGTGGTCACGGTGACACCACGATGATCCCGATGAAGCGCTTTGCCGCTTACCGCGGTATTCCTGTATCGAGCCTGCTGAGTGCTGAGGAGCTCGACGAGGTAGTTAAGGCTACGATGGTGGGCGGTGCTACGCTGACCGGTCTGCTGGGCACATCGGCTTGGATGGCTCCGGGTTCGTCAATCGCATTCATGGTTGACGCTATCATCAACGACCAGAAACGTCTGATTCCTGCTTCGGCTAAACTCGAAGGCGAGTACGGCTATGACGACATCATGATCGGCGTTCCTTGCATCATCGGCAAGAACGGTATTGAGAAGATTGTCGAACTCGACCTCAACGACGAGGAGAAAGCACTGTTCAAGGCTTCGCACGACGCTACAGCCAAGACTACGAACATCCTGCACGAGATCAATGCTATCTAATCATGGATGACTTGTCAGCCAAGCTTGGCTGGCACAATAAAAGCGGCTCGTTAAGTAACGAACCGCTTTTTTGATTACCGTAATCAGAATTACTCAGCCTGTGCGGGAGCCTGTGCGGGAGCCTCTGCGGGTGCTTCCTCTGCAGGAGCTTCCTCAGCGGGAGCCTCTTCTGCTACAGCCTCTTCAGCCTCAGCCTTCTGGCAGCACTCGGTCTTCTCACCTTCTTTGCAGCACTTGTTGTCAGCCTTCTTGCAGCAACCTACCATGCATGCTGCAAGGATAGCAATGAATAAAACTTTCTTCATAATTGTACAATTTTAAAGTTAAACTATAGTTGTTGTTTTGCGTTCTGTGGAACAGATTGTACACTTTTTTTGCAAAAAAAGCACAATTTTCACAAAATACGCAACAAAGTTAGCATATTTTTTGCATATATCCAAAAAAAATTGTAACTTTGTGGCAATTTTATCAAAAATAATGAAAGACAAGCAACAATTCTTCAAATCAGTGACAGGATTTGTCACAATCAACCTTGCTTTAGCCCTCGTCGTTGCTATTGCATTGTTTATGATTGTTATCGGCTGGCTGAAAGGCTATACCCTGCATGGTAATGAGGTTACTATACCCTCTGTCACCGGCATGAGTTGTGAGGAGGCAGAGATAGTGCTTCAGGGTAGCGGATTGTATCTGGTAGTGGTCGATTCGACCTTTTCCAACAAAGCTCCATTGGGTACCATTGTTGAGCAGACTCCTCCGGCAGACTCTCATGCAAAGCCTAACCGTCCCGTGTACGTAGTAATGAACGCGCGCACGAAGAGGCTCATACCATTGCCCGAACTGCGTGATGTATCCTATCGCCAGGCGGAAGCAACCTTGCGTTCTATCGGTCTGAAGGTGGGTGACGTTACCTACGAGCCCTCGCTCTATCCTGACAATGTGCTGGATGTGCGCGATGGTCAGACGAGCCTTGAGGCGGGTATACGTCTGCCGGAAGGCTCAAGCGTTACGCTCGTGGTAGGTCGCCGTCAGGGCAATAAGTTGGTCACTGTTCCTTCCTTGCTCGGCATGTCGCTCAGTCAGGCACGTTCCGCACTGCTCAGTGTCGGACTGACCATCGGTGCATATACCTACGACGTAGAGCCTACACCCGAGACGCTGGACAGTTATATCGTCTATCGGCAGTCACCGGTTGACGGGGCTACACTGCAGGAAGGAGCAACCGTTAATATCATGCTATCCACAGATATCGAACGGGCTATCACAACCGACAATGCACGCAGCGAGGATAACTTCTTCTAACAATTGATCAGCATGCAAAACCCCGATGACACCGTTCGCATAGAAGGCCTCGAAAATCCCGATGCTTTCGATGGACAGGATGAACTGTTCATCCGCTTTGAGTGCGTTGTTGACAAGGGGCAAACGCCTGTACGTGTTGACAAGTATCTCGCCGAACATATACCCGGCACGTCGCGTAGCCGTATTCAGGCTGCGGCGGATGCTGAGCAGATACTCGTGGATGGCAAAGTAGTCACCAGCAGTTACAAAGTCAAACCCGGCGAGACGATACAGGTTCTACTCAATCACGAGCCGCATGACTTTACCATCCAGCCTGAGAATATACCGCTGGATATAGTATATGAGGACGATGATCTGCTGGTGGTGAACAAACCTGCCGGATTAGTTGTTCATCCGGGACATGGCAACTACGAACACACTCTGCTGCACGCGCTTGCGTGGCATTTTCAGCAATCAGGCGCACTGCTTGACATCAATAACCCCGACATAGGGCTGGTGCACCGCATCGACAAAGATACATCGGGGCTGCTGCTCATCGCCAAAACACCGGAAGCGAAGACCAAGCTTGGTCTGCAATTCTTCAACCACACTACGGAGCGCACCTACAACGCACTGGTGTGGGGCACATTCGACGAGGATGAAGGGACAATCGACGGAGCTTTGGCGCGTGACAACCGCGATCGGACAATCTACCGTGTGTGGTCGTTAGAAGACAACCCGCTCGCCAAGAATGCCGTTACCCACTACCGCGTGCTGGAGCGATACCCGTACGTCACGCTGGTTGAGTGCCGTCTGGAAACGGGGCGTACACACCAGATCCGCGTGCACATGGCGCATATCGGTCACCCGCTGTTTGCCGACGAAAAGTACGGTGGCACCGTCATCCGCAAAGGCTTGCGTACGCAGAAGTATGCACAGTACATCAACAACTGTTTTGCCCTTTGTCCGCGGCAAGTGCTGCACGCTAAGACGCTCGGGTTCGTTCATCCGCGTACAGGTGAACATCTGCACTTCGACAGCCCGTGGGCACCGGACTTTGCTGCTGTCATCGACAAGTGGCGCAACTACCAAATGAACACACTGAACACTGATTAATATGAATACAATTCTTTGGGCGGACGACGAGATTGATCTCCTCAAGCCGTACATCATCTACCTGTCAAGCAAAGGTTATGAGATTATTCCTGCCATGAGCGGTCAGGATGCGATAGATATATGCCGTCAGCGGGCGGTGGATATAGTCTTTCTGGACGAGCAGATGCCCGGTCTGTCGGGTATAGAAACACTGCAAGCCCTCAAGGAAGCGCACCCCGAACTGCCGGTAGTGATGATCACCAAATCCGAAGAGGAGCAGATCATGGAGCAGGCTATAGGTCAGCAGATTGCCGACTACCTGATCAAGCCCGTCAACCCAAGCCAGATTCTGCTATGCCTGAAGAAACACGTGCATAGCAAGCAGATCGTCGAGGAGCACACCAATGCCAACTACCGTCAGGAGTTCTCCGACATCACGTATATGATTAACACAGCGCGCACGTTCGATGAGTTTGCGGCTATCGAGCGAACGCTCACGCAATGGGAACTCAAGCTGCAAGATGCCAGTTCGTCGATGACCGAACTGCTTGCCATGCAACGCAAAGAGGCGAATGCTGCTTTCGCCAAGTTCATCCGCCAGAACTATGAGTCGTGGTTTGACAAACCCGACAACCGCCCGATGCTCAGCCCCGACGTGTTCCGCAAGACCGTGTTCCCCAAGCTCAACGAGGGGAAGAAAGTGTTTGTGGTGGTGATTGACAACTTCCGTTACTCGCAGTGGAAGGTCATCCAACCGCTGTTGGCGGAGTTCTTTACCGTGCAGGACGAGCAGCTCTACTCCGCTATCCTGCCTACCGCTACACAGTACGCCCGCAATGCGATCTTCGCCGGATTGATGCCGTTGCAGATTCAGCAGCAATTCCCCGAATACTGGGTGGAAGAAGGCGACGAGGAAACGAAGAACAAGTTCGAGAAGGAACTGATAGGCACGATGCTCCAGCGCTTCCGCCGGCACGATACGTACACCTACTACAAGATCAACGAGTCGGATTTCTGCGAGAAGATCATCAAGCAACTCAAGTCGCTTAACACACCGCTGAACGTAGCCGTAGTTAACTTCATCGACATGCTCTCGCACTCGCGCACGGACTCCAAGATGATGCGCGAACTGGCGCCTGACGAAGCCGCCTACCATAGCCTGACGTTGTCGTGGTTCAAGCACTCGCCTATACTCGACTTCTTCCGCCAGATTGCGCATCTCGGTTATGAGGTGATCCTTACGACCGACCATGGCACAATCCGCGTAGAAGAACCCGTGCTGATCGTGGCGGACAAGAATACGAACACCAACCTCCGTTACAAGGTAGGCAAGTCGTTGTCGTTCCAGAGCAGGAACATCTTCGAGCTCACCAAACCAGATAAGGTCGGGCTGCCGTCACCGAACTTGAGCAGCACCTACGCGTTCTGCACCGGTACAGACTTCTTCGGTTATCCGAACAACTTCAACTACTACGCCCAGTATTACCGCGACACCTTCCAGCATGGAGGTATATCCATGGAGGAGATGATTATCCCGTTAGTACATCTGTTGCCGAAATGATCATTCTTATACTCCATATACTTGTTTCGCTTAGTTTGCTGGCAGCTGTGCTGTCGGTCTATCTGCCGGCATCGGTTCTGCCTATACCCGCGTGGTTCGCATTAATGTTTGAGTGGCTGATAGCTGCGGAGCTGGTGCTCGGGCTGTTGCAACTGTTCACCAAGTACCGCCGATGGACGTGGATGACGGTGGCGATGATAGTGCTGTCTATTGCTCCGATCTGCTATACTGTTTCGCACGGCTCGCTGTTCTTCCCCAAGAGCAAACTGCCTCATTCATTTACGCTGATGACGTATAACTCACACATGATGGATGCATCACGCAAACCCAAGCAGAACCGCGTCATACAATATATACTGCGCACGCAACCGGATGTTGTTTGTCTGCAAGAAGTGGAGGTGTATAAGTCCGGCAACAAACTCAGCCTGAACGAACTACGTGAGGCACTTAATGTCTATCCATATACGTATTTCGATTTCAAGGTATATAATTCCCAGCTTCAGTTCGGCAATGTGGTATTCAGCCGTTACCCGCTCATTGGCAAGCATACACTGCGATATCAGTCTGAGACGAACATCACGTCCGTCTGCGATATTGTGCTACCTACGGATACGATTCGGCTCTATACGAACCATCTGGAGTCGAATAAACTGCTGCAGAAAGATTTGGATTTAGGCACAACCACCGAACAGGCAAAATCAGCCTTTAACAGCACCTCTGAGAAACTGGCACATGCCTCAGCCATCCGCATAGAGCAGGCTAAGATTCTTCGCAGTGACGCCGAACGCTCGCCGTATCCCGTGCTCATCGTCGGGGATATGAACACTACGCCCGTATCCTATACCTACCGCATCCTGCAAAGAGGATTGCGTGACGCGTTCCTTGAGTCATCCGACGGGCAACTCGGGCACACCTTCATCAAAAAAAGATTTGGAGTGCGTATAGATTATATACTACACTCCAAAGATTTGTCTGCATCAGGATTAGATATCCCACACGTCGATTACTCCGACCATTATCCGGTCTTAGCCACGATACATTACTAAACTACAGTTTCGGCTCGGCAATCTCTTGTCCGCGGCAGAATCGGTGAACGATCTGCCGGTCATCGCCGATATAGATGAACCGCTCCAAGCGGTGCAGCAGGCTGTAGTTGTCGTGGTTGAGATCCTTGTCGTCAATCACCAGTGCGTCGAACTCATATCCGGGCTCAAAACTGCCGACTTTACCGAAGAACTGTCCGGCAGATTTTGTGGCTATCCAGAATATCTCCGGCAGGGTGAGGAACACAAGGTTCTTGTCCTGGCAGTAACGCATCTTGCTCACCTGCACGGCATACACCATCATCTTGAAGATGCTCAGGTCATGTCCGCCGCTGATGTCGCTGCCCAGACCTACAGGCACACCCTTGTTGAGGAACACCCGGATGGGTGACATGCCGGAAGCTAAATTAAGGTTACTGGTCGGGCAGTGAGCTACCATCACCTGTTTTTCGCGCATCAGTTCAAGCTCCTCGCCGTCCGTCCATACGCAGTGCGCCATGATCGTCGGTGTATCGCCGAACAGTCCGTAACGGCGGTACGCGTCGCCGTAGTGCTTGCTCTCGGGCTCTAACTCCTGCACCCACGCTATCTCGTTACGGTTCTCCGACAGGTGCGACTGTACCGGCAGTCGGTACTTGCGCGCCAGATCGCCGCAGGCTTGCAGCAGTTCGGGCGTACATGACGGCACAAACCGCGGGGTGATGATCGGTTTGACGAGTGCATCCGGATCGCTGCAGTCGGCAATCAGCGCCTCGTTGTCACGGATAGCGTCCTCGACCGTTTCCGTCAGTGCATCGGGGCAGTTGCGGTTCATATCCACCTTGCCTACCATAGCACCCATCTTTGCCTCGCGGAACAGGTTCATCAGCAGGCGTGTGCTGTCGCGGTGAACGGTCGCAAACGCTACGGTGCGCATTGTACCGAAACGCCACAGATCGCGCACAAATCGCCGATACATCCGTTCGGCATACTTAGTATCCGCATATTTGCTTTCTTCGGGGAAGGTGTAGTTCTGCAGCCACGGCAACAGTTCCAGATCCATAGCTATGCCTTGATTCCGGTACTGCGGGGCATGTACGTGCATATCGTTCATGGCAGGAATAAGCAGTTTGTCGCCGAAGTCCGTTACCGGCAGATCTTGAAGAGCATCGGGCAACTGCTCATATACACCGACCACCTTGCCGCCGTCAACAGCAATATATCCGTTCTCGATTACCTCAAACTGCGTACGCTCTTTCGTGAAGAGAATGTGTGCTTTATAGATTTTCATGATATGTTTTTTGATTACTTTTTATGTGTCAGCTCGGAGCGAATTCGCTTTGCGCGCAAAAGTATATAAATATAAAATCGCTGCAAAGATACAAAAAAAAAATGACATATGCAAACCGGAGAGCAAAAAAGTGACAGAAAATGCAAAAATGTGCCAAAAGATTTGGTAAACACAAAATGTTTAACGTATCTTTGTAGCGGATTTCGAAAAACTTTGCTAAATTTACTATAAAATTGCATAAAAAAGTGTCACGTGACGTCACGTGACGCCAAGTGACAAAAACGTCCTTGCAAAAGGACACTTTTTGTTGTATCTTTGCATCCGGTTTTTGAAACCAACTAATTAACGTCGCGCAAGCGACAATATATAAACTTAAATTTTAATGTATGATTCAATTACAACAATCAAAAACTTCAAGCCAATTGACTATGGTAAGCACTCAACCAAATGTTGAAGACATGGACGATCTTCGTATCGTCGAGTACCTGAACCTTGCTACTTTGCCTGAGCCGTTGCAGAAGATGCTCGCGCAAGCTGCTACACCAGCCGAGCGGGACATGCTGCTCATGGCTACACTCACTGCCACCAGTGCCTGTCTGCCGAACCTGTACTTCCGCTACGGCATGACGGGCAAGCGGTATTACGCCAACCTGCAATGTTTCATCCTTGCTGCGGCTGCCAGCGGCAAAGGTATCGCCAACCAAGCCTTGGAGATGATCCAACCCGTGGAAGACATCTACCCGACACTTATTCCGGGCGACAGCACCTTCCCTGCGTTCTTTAAGCGGCTGTACGAGAACGGCGGTCACGGCTATGTCCACGAGAGCGAAGGCTCGGTGATCACCGACATCTGGAAGTCGCAAGCCGCCACTTACAACTCCATCCTCCGCAAGGCTGCCGAACATGAACAGGTCAGCCATAACCGCGTCAAGGAGATGCAGGTCATTCCTTGCCCGCAGTTGTCGGTATTGCTTACCGGCACGTTCAGTCAGTACCATCACCTCGTGCCGAGCATCGAGAACGGTTACTTCTCACGTCTGTTACCGCTTATCGTACGCGACACGCAACCCTTCAACAGCCGTTACGTCGAAGCCGCTGCCCCGACTGAACCCGTCAGCCGACAAGTCGGTCAGCAACTCACCAACCTCTGCACCCGGCTCTACTGCCAACCCGAACAGGAGTGGTCGCTCACATCGGCGCAGAAGTCGCGTCTCGCCTCCCATCTAAGCACCGAGTACAAGGCACTCATTAGCATGCTTGGCGAGAACTTCCACTCGGCAGTAGTGAGGATGGCTGTGCAGATAGAGAGGATAGCTATGATACTGACGGCGATGCGGATACAGAATACAGACCGTTGCACTGACAGAATACAGAAAACAGACTATGTAGAAAGCGGAGACAAAGATCGCCCAAGCTTGGTCGATACTATTTATTGTAGCGACGAGGACTATGAGGCGGCGGAGATGATCGGCGGGAAGTTGATACTGCATGCGGCGGTGGCGTATAAGATGATAGAAGGGGAGAGGGCGGAGTTGGTGCCACAGGTGGAGACGAGCTGCCAGAAGCAGATGTTGTACGAGAGGCTGGGAGGGGAGTATGAACACCAAGAACTGCTGACGGAAGCGAAGGTGCAGGGTATATCGCGAGCAACAGCGCAACGCTGGAACGAGAGATGGCTGACTGAGGGGAAAATCTGCCGAATTCAACGCGGAATGTACAAAAAAATAAGTTGAGGCTAATGAGGCTAAGTAGGTAAATGAGGCTAAGATGAGGCTATGTAACGCGCTGAAAGATAGTAGTATGCGGAGTTAGCCTCATTAGCCTCACTCGCCTCACGCGATGTAAAAGCCGACTGTCAGTCGGTGGAACTCGAAGAAGCAAAGCAAGGAAGGGTGATGTTAGGGTGTGAGTGGGGTGTGGGTAGGACTAAAGTCTAGGATTACCACGACAACGGATCGATAATGGATGGGGATTCAATCAGTCAACAATTAAAGACTATTCAAGACAATTATTAATCGTCGGATAGCATCCGACACAACAAACAAAACAGAAGATGGCAAGAGTAACATTTGTAGATGGAATTGACACGGTGCGGGGAGCGCTGGATGAAGTGAAGGAAGGGCAGGCTAATCGGGCACGGTTGGTATGCAAGTGGCATTATTGGGGCGAGAAGTGGATCGATGAGGACGGAAGTAAGGTGCACTTGGTATATACGTACCATTTCCCTGAAGGCGCATGGTCAGAAGGTGCGACGCGGAACAGGGAGATGATCAAAGCCGCGCAAAGGATGGCGCACGACATTGAGCATGTGTGCTATCATCCGGAGGAATACGGAGAGGAAGACAGAGAGCAAGCCGACATTTGGAAACGGAAGTACGCCGAGTACCGCGCCATGTTCCCGCCTGACAGAAAGGACTACAAGCACTTCTATGGAGGTCAAAATTCTATTAGCATCTTTTCTGCCAGTGGCACATACCAATTGCGGACTTCGTCGGCGGTGGGAGTATGTCCGCCGGGAAAATGGAAGGAATGACTGTAGTGCTCCAAGAAGAGCGGTTCGAAATGCGCCAAGGTATCTTGCTCGCCGAATAATCCCCATACGCGATCGCTGAATTGAGGATCGCAGTTGGCGAATTGTGTTGCCTCCAATGCGGCAAACTCACCAACCAAGGCTTCATCAATAACGAATGATTGCCTGCCGTCCTCGCGTGGCGATTTGTATTCATGCTGACCTATGCGCTGCCTTAGAAACTCCGACATCCGGAAATGCGGATTACCAAGCAAAGCCGGAATACCTGCGACCGGAGCAATCATCTGCGCATAAAAAGAGCCACAACTGTTCCCTACGAGCAAGTCAGGCTTCTCACTATCTATCAGTTCGCGAATGAAGCGCAGCGCATCTTCAGGATGCATAGGTAAGTCCGGTGTCAGTACCTCTGCCCTCCCTGCGAAGGCTTCGCGTAATGCAATAGCCGGCACACATTGCCCGCTTGCGTAAAAGCCATGTAGGAACAGGATCTTAGGGAGCCGGTTCAATCGCATAATCTTCACCAGTCGGTCATCGCCACGGTAAAGATGGCTGCACAGATTAAATGCGCCGGTATCACGGAAGCCACATTTAAGCATCACTCGCTCGGAGGCAGGATTATCTACAAAGCAGTCACACCACAGCACCTTGAAATGCTGCTCATGTAGACAGTAGTCAATCATCAAACGCAATGCTTCTGTGCATATTCCTTGGTTCCAATAGGGTTTGGCGATCCAGTAACCGATCTCGGCATCATGTTCGCCGATCTCTATATTGCTCTCGCCCGGCAAGTAGTAGCCCATGCAACCGAAAGCTTCGCCGGTCTGTTTCCATTCTATCGCCCATGTATGATCATTGTGAAAGATTGTCCGTATAATCTCCAGACTTTCTTCCACGCTCTTGTGCGGTGGCCATCCGGCACGAGGTCCTACATCCGGATCAGACGCGTACATGTACAACGCCTCCGCATCACTCTCCCGCCACGGTCGTAATATGATTCTATCGGTTTCCATTAGAACACCTTGTTAACATCATTTGTAGAAAGTAGTGTCGGAAATAATAGAATCTTGTGTTAGGTTCAAATAGCTGTCAACGCTATATAGCGGATATAAGTCGCCTTTCTCATCATATTGGTAGCAGTAAGTCCCCCATTCACACATACCGCTATAAAGGACGTTTGTAATTGTTTTGTTGTCCGGATTAATAGTGGTGTTTTCATCAAAACCAAATACGGAAGTATCTCCTATCGGAGTAATTAGCACAAGTGCTGTATCTGTAATCTTGTACGGTTCAGACATTAAACCACCCTTCGGCCCTCCGTGATAGTAATTGAGCAGCAGTTCACTATCTCCGTCGAAGTCTATATCATAGAACTGATATTCAGCGTTTGGGTAGAACGGATTCAGAGCATTTTCGCTTTGGTAGGTGTCGTAACAGAAAATGTATGTGTCGCCATTCTTGAAACCGCTAAACCCCTCGGAATGTACAATGTCATATACATTCTTGCTCATGAATACATTCCTAAAACAATGGCACGATTCATCAAAATCCGTCCAAACATATTCTTTGCCTGTTTTGCAAGAACGGAAAAATAGCCGAACGCCATTCTCTATGTCGCTCCAACCGGTTTTGTCAGAATAGTACGGATAGAGAATACCGCTAACCTCAAAATCGTTGATGATCGTATCGAAGCGGAAATAGACACTTATGTAGTTAGTGCTATCTTTAAGTGGATTCTTGCTTTCCAATTCTTGCACCCAATTGTAGGTGTGATGTGTGCAAGAAGAAAAGACAATTAGTAATATGGGGAATAGGCGTTTCATTAATTATTCATGTCCAAAGTATGTGCCCTTTTGAGAATAATTGGGTATCAGCATAATTAAATATCATCAATAGAAACATCTTTCCCTTTATTCTTAATTAGTTTATATTTCACAATATATTCAACAGATATTCTCATAGATGCATGCAACACATTATTAGCGGGATGATTATTAGGCTCGTAAAGAATGATATCAATAATCACATCGTTCAAGTCCCATTTATTGTGAATCTTTGTTGAATAATCATTAGTCTCAACTTCCACAACAGCCGCACCGTATTTGTTTTCATAAGTACTTTTGAGATGTTGCATATATGCTCTAAGGCTGGTTTCGCATTTATCATCCTTTAGTTCCGTATAACACCAATAAGGCGTATGTATAGAAATTCTTTCTACGGCATCCTTTTCGTTGAAATTTGGATATACAATCAGTTCTGTATTGTCTTCTCCTAAAAAATTGACATAGTACCGATGCATAACATAAGTATCATAGCCTTTCGTTTTGCAGTCTTCGTAATTGGGCTCAACCAAAGTGTATTTAGTGTTCAGTTGCTTAACCAGATCGCTAAACTTTTGATTAATTACGACTCCGGAGAATTTCGTTTGTGCAATCATAGATAAACAACACAACATGAACCAAGCAATCAAAACTAGTTTTTTCATATCTGTCCTATTAATTATCATTATTACAAATTTATTAACGATGTCTTAAAGAATGTTTAAGTTTCTTGCAAATGTCAAATATTTGACTTATCTTTGTTTTGAGTGTAAAGGATAAAGAACCTTACGTGCACAATGTTAATTAATCTTTAAATATCTAAACGTATGAATTTAAATCTACTTTTTTTAACTATCTGCAAAATACTACTTAGTGGCATTGGCTATGATCTTTTCAAACAATTAGTTCTTAAACACACTCAAACCAAGTGAAAAAATAGGAGTCCACTTGTCTCGGTAGAAAGGACAACATTTCGATTTGTCAAGTAATTCTTGACAGTTGGTTGTTATTCAATTATCTCCCAATGACCACCTTTATCACCGACACACCGACAGCCAACACGCCACCATCGGCATTAGCCATGGCTACGATGGGTATAACCAGCGATTTGGCACTCACTTGGATGCTCTTGCAGTCGAAAGTTTGTCCCTCCGGCATGGTCTGTATGTCCTCAATGGTATACATTTTCTCTTAATGCTAATCAACTGCAAAGTTACAAAAAAAATCGAGATATGCAAATTTATTTGCAAAAAGTGCGCAATAATATGATAAATGTAACGTAAATCGAGGAATATGCGCGCAACTTACTGCCAACGGAAGGACTCGATCAGGTGGTGGATGTCGCGGCGCATGACTTCGTTGACAGGAGCAAGAGAGTCAGCGTTGGGGATGCACTTGTAGTACAGGGCAGCGCGGAAGAAGTGCCGCGTGGAGTCGGTCAGAAAGAACTGCACGGGCGATGCGGTGTTGCCCTCGAGGTCGTAATAGACGCCATAGACGCGGGCTTCGGGGTTGGTGTAGCCTTGCTCGGGGATAGCGTCCGCCTTGATGGCGTGGTCGAAGACCATACGGATGCTTTCGTCGGTTAAATGACCAAGATTGGTCATTGACCTGGGGTTGATGGGCTTATAACTACAATGTATGCGCGCGTTGAGGGTGGGATAGACGACGTCCAGCCAGAACTGCTCGCCTTCATCGGGTTTGACGACCGCAGCGGCGTTATCCACACGGGTGTCGATAACGGCTATGTCCGCAAACTCAAAGCGGTAGGGGTAGCTCGGCAGGGACGTGGAGTGGTAGCCGTAGTCGGGGATGTCGATACGGTAGTAACCGTACGGCAGCGGCTGCGAGGGGCGCGAGCAGGAGAGAAGGGTACAAGCCACAAAGAATAATATGTAGGATTTTTTAGTCAACAATTAAAGACAATTAAAATCTATTTTAGATGGATTTTCGGTGCAAAGATACGACTTTTTAATGAAAAATGCAAATATTTCGGAATATTTCGAACTATTTTGCGCAAATATTTGCATAATTGAAAAATTATTTGTAACTTTGTAGGCGTTTATTAGTTGATAGTTGAAAGTTGAGAGTTGAGAGAAGTCGTATAGTTAAAAGTGGAAAGTTTTTGAATATGACAAAACCAATAGATAAATTAGCGCGTGAGCGGAACTTCTGCGTGATTATGGCAGGAGGCGTAGGCAGCCGGTTCTGGCCGGAGAGCCGTAACAGCCGCCCGAAACAGTTCCTGGACTTCTTTGGCACAGGGCAGAGTCTGCTGCAGATGACTGTGAACCGTTTCCGCGAACTCGTTCCGATGGAGAACATCCTGATCGTAACGAACGTACTGTACAAAGATCTGATGCTTGAGCAACTGCCCGAGCTCAAACCGGAGCAGATCCTATGCGAACCGGCGAGACGTAACACCGCGCCGTGCGTGGCATACGCCATATCGCATATATCCGGCATCATGGGTAGGCGCATGGGCATCAAGAGCATAGCCGATGTCGATTGGAACGACGATGCGAGCCATGCGAACATCATTGTAGCACCAAGCGACCACCTGATCCTGCGTGAGGACAAGTTCATCGATACGCTGAAGGTCGGCTTGCAGCACATCAGCGAGCACGACAGCCTGCTGACGCTTGGTATGCGTCCCACACGACCGGAAACGGGGTATGGATACATTCAAATGGATGTGGAGAATGCAAAATGCAAAGTGCAAAATGAGGAAAATGCAGGCAATGTATACAGTGTGAAGACGTTCACCGAGAAGCCGAATCTGAATCTGGCGAAAGTGTTCTATGAGAGCGGAGAGTTCTTGTGGAACTCAGGTATCTTCCTTTGGAATATCCGCGCCATCCGCAAGGCGTTCCGCACGCATCAGCCGACGATAGCCGATGTGTTCAAGGAAGGCGACGAGGTGATGAGCACACCGGCAGAGGAAGCGTTCATACAGGAGAAGTTCCCCACCTGCCCGAGCATCAGTCTGGACTACGGCATATTGGAGAAAGCTGCGGATGTACGCGTTATCTACGCGGACTTCGGTTGGAGCGATCTGGGCACATGGGGCTCGCTGTACGACCTCGGACAGAAGGATGAGCACAAGAATGTAGCCCTGCACGGCAACACGCTGTTCTATGAGAGTGATGGGAATGTAGTGACATTGCCGGAAGGTAACCTGGCAGTGATCGAGGGGATGCAGGACATGATCGTGGCGCAGAACGGCAATGTGCTGCTCATTTGCCGGAAAGACCGAGAGCAGAACATCCGGCAGATAGTTGCGGAAGTTGAAAGTAAGTTTAATGGCAAATACACCTAAAAACACAATATATGAGTTACTTAAATTTTGACAAGACCTTGCTCGTCAACCTCGAGCGAAGTTTGAGTAAGGAGCTGCTGCTGACCAACCGTGCGGGAGCGTATTGTGCATCGACCCTTGTGGGTTGCAATACGCGTAAGTACCACGGTCAGTTGGTAGTGCCGGTAGGAGATCACAACTATGTGCTCCTCTCCTCGCTGGACGAGACGATCATCCAGCACGGTGCAGCCTTCAACCTTGGGTTGCACGAGTATCGCGAGAATCAGTTCTCGCCCAACGGACACAAGTACATCCGTGAGTTTGACTGCATCACGATCAGTAAGACTACGTACCGCGTAGGCGGCGTGGTGCTGACCAAAGAGCACATGCTGGTGAGCTTCGAGCCGCGCATCCTCGTGCGTTACACGTTGCTTGACTCGGGCGCTTCGACCACAATGCGTTTCAAGCCGTTCTTGGCGTTCCGCGACATCAACTCGCTCACGCACGCCAACAACATGGCGAACACGAACATGGACGAGATCCCCAACGGCCGTGTATGCCAACTCTACGAGAGCCTGCCGAAGCTGTACATGCAATTCAACAAACAGGTAACTTACGTTCACGACCCGCATTGGTACGAGGGTATCCGCTACCGCAAGGAGAAAGAACGCGGATTTGAGTACAAAGAGGATCAGATGGTACCGGGTTACTTCGAGGTACAGATGCGTAAGGGCGAGTCGATCATCTTCTCTGCCGGCATAAGCGAGCTCAAGCCCTCCGGATTGAAACAACTCTGGGAGAAAGAGTCGGAGCGCCGTATGGCAAAGAACGATATGTACTCATGGCTCAAGAACTCCGCATCGCAGTTCTACAAACGTGAGGGCGACAAGTGCTACCTGTTGCCGGGTTACCCGTGGTACGCACCTAATGCTCGCGCCGAGTTCTTTGCAGTATGCGCATGTACGATGGGTATCAACCGTCCCGAATACTGGGATGTAATCATGAACAAGACAGCCGTGCCTGAGGTGCGCGCGTTCCTGGACGGACAACGTGACGGTCTGCACATGGCAGACATGGGCGAGCCGGACAGCCTGTTGTGGTTTGTGTATGCTATTCAGGAATATACGAAGTACGCCGACATCGAGGATGTGGCAGCACAATATGGCGACCTGATACAGGACATCATCGCCCTCTATCGCAAAGGCAACCACCCGACGGCACGTCTGCACCACAACGGACTGCTGTGGGTTGAGGGCAGAGACAAACCTGCCACATGGATGAACGCCGTGGAGAACGGTCGTCCTATCACCCCGCGTACGGGCTATGTAGTGGAGATCAACGCCTACTGGTACAACGCTATGTGCTTTGCTACCGAGCTGCTGAAAGCGCAAGGCAAGGAGCACCTGGCTGAACTGATGGAGTATCAGTCGGAGCTGACCCGTGACGCGTTCGTCCGCACGTTCTGGAACGGACTGTACCTGAACGACTACGTGATCGACAACTACCAGGACAAAGAGGTTCGTCCGAACCAGATCTGGGCAGTGTCGCTACCGCACTCGCCGCTTGACAGACGTCAGCAGAAAGCTATCGTGGATATCTGCACGAAGGAGCTTTATACACCTAAGGGCTTGCGTACCTTGTCGCCTAAGAGCGGCAACTACCGTCCGGTATATATCGGCGGTCAGTTGGAGCGCGACAGGAACTTCCACAACGGCCCCGTATGGCCATCGACGCTGTCGGCTTACGGCAGGGCTTACCTGCGCGTATATCAGCACAGCGGCGAGAGCTTCATGCGCCGACTGCTGGTAGGCTTTGAGGCTGAGATGAGCGAGCTGTGTATAGGCACGCTCAACGAGTTGTACGACGGCAACCCACCGTACAAAGGACACGGCGGCATGAGTTACGCACCGAGCGTAGCTGCTGCCCTGACGGTATTTAACGAACTGCGCGCTATGGAGAAATCCGCAGCAGAGAATAACGAACAAAAATAGGAGGAACGAGATATGAAAGCATTAATGTTCGGTTGGGAATTTCCCCCTCATATCCTTGGAGGTTTAGGTACAGCCAGTTACGGTCTGACCCGCGGCATGGCTCAACAGGAAGACATGCATATCACTTTCGTTATCCCCAAACCGTGGGGTGACGAGGATCAGTCGTTCCTGCGCATCATCGGTGCGAATAGCGTTCCGGTAGTATGGAAGGACGTGGATTACAACTACGTTCGCCAACGCATGGAAGGCAAAATGTCGCCCGAGGAGTTCTATAACCTGCGGAACGGTATTCACTACGACTTCACCCGCATCGGTACGGATGACCTGGGTTGCATCGGTTTCTCGGGTCGCTATCCTGACAACCTGCTCGAGGAGATCAGTAACTACGAGGCAGTGGCATCGGTTCTGGCACATTCGCTGGACTTCGATATCATCCACTCGCACGACTGGTTGACCTATCCCGCTGGTGTGTTCGCCAAACACATCAGCGGCAAGCCGCTGGTGATCCACGTTCACGCTACGGACTTCGACCGCTCACGCGGAAACGTTAACCCGACGGTGTTCTCGATCGAGAAACGCGGCATGGAGGAAGCTGACCATATCATGTGCGTAAGTAACCTGACGCGCAACACGGTGATCGAGAAATACGGTATCCCGGCATACAAGGTATCGACGGTTCACAACGCTGTGGAGCCGCTGCCGAATCCCGAGGAGTTCGTTAAGCATCCGCGGAAAGACAAACTCGTTACGTTCCTCGGACGAATCACGATGCAGAAAGGTCCGGAGTTCTTCGTGGAAGCCGCTGCACGCGTGCTCGCCAAGACCGACGGCGTACGCTTCGTGATGGCTGGTTCGGGCGACAAGATGCAGGAGATGATCGACCTTGTTGCCAAGCGCGGTATAGCCGACAAGTTCCACTTCCCGGGCTTCATGCGCGGCAAGCAGGTACAGGAGATGCTCTGCGAGAGTGACGTATATATCATGCCGTCGGTATCCGAGCCGTTCGGTATATCGCCGCTGGAAGCTATGCAGGTAGGCTGTCCGTCGATCATATCGCATCAGTCGGGCTGCGCAGAGATCCTGCAGCACGCCATCAAGACCGACTACTGGGACATCGACGCCATGGCGGATGCTATATACGCTATCGTGAAGTATCCGGCTATGTACAAGTCGCTTAGCGAGCTCGGTCGCGAGGAGGTGAACAACATCAAGTGGTACGACGCCGGACTGAAGGTGCGCCGCATCTACGACGGTGTAATCAATCATTCGCTATAGAGACCGCCTACGGCTGAAAGACAAAAGACCGCAGCCAAGTTTGGCTGCTGAAAGACAAAAGATTATTAACTGATAAAATTCAAAGATTATGAAAAATATATGTTTTTGCTTCCAGATGCATGCACCGTTCCGCATGAAACGCTACCGTTTCTTTGACATAGGTGCTGACCACTACTACTACGAGGATATGCAGAGCGAGGATCAAGTTCAGTACCTTGCTTCCACCTCGTACCTGCCACTGTGCCAGACGCTGCAAGAGATGATCCGTCTGAGCCGCGGCAAGTTCCGCTGCGCATTCGCTATCTCGGGTGAGATATTGGAGATGTTCGAGCAGTTTGTACCGGAGATGATTGACAGCCTGAAAGCACTGGCTGACACGAAGTGCGTGGAGTTTGTGGCTATGCCGTATGCCTACTCACTGGCTTCGCAGTACGATGCCAACGAGTTTGCTGCACAGGTTAAGCAACACGTTGACAAGATCAACGAGTTGTTCGGTCAGAAGTCCACAACGTTGTGCAACACCGAGTTGCTGTTTGACGACGAGTTGGCATTCAAGGCTCAGAAACTCGGCTTCAAGACCTGTATGACCGAGGGCTCGAAACACCTGCTGTCATGGAAGTCGCCGAACTATGTATATGCTGCTGCGGCTGCACCGAAGATGAAACTGTTGCTGCGTAATGCTCAGGTATCTGACTCGCTGGCGTTCTTGTTCTCTGACAGTTCATGGCCGGGCTACCCGATGGACGCTGAGAAGTTCACGCAGCAGATCATCGACCTGCCGAAGGAGGAAGATCTGGTGAACATCTGGCTGGGAGCTGAGACCTTTGGTATCCGTCAGCAGGCTGCAACGGGAATCTTCGAGTTCCTGAAGGCTATCCCGTACTTCGCACTGGAGAAAGAGATAGGCTTCCTCACTCCGTCGGAGGCAGGCAAGAAAGCTGCCGTGGATAGTCTGGCTGTTCCGTTTGCCAACACGTGGTGCGGGGAGGCGAAAGACCTTGCTCCGTTCGTAGGCAACGACCTGCAGCAAGAGGCGCTGAACAAACTCTATGCAGTAGCCGAGCGCGTTCATCTGTGCCAGGACAAGAACTTGCAACGCGACTGGCTGCACCTGCAGGTAGCGGATAACTTCCTGTACATGAACCACATCAACGCTGGCAACACGCACTATGAGTCGGCTTACGATGCGTTCATCAACTACATGAACATCCTCTCGGACTTCCTGCAGAGAGTGGAAGAGCAATATCCGACAACGATTGAGAACGAGGAGTTGAACGGTCTGCTGAAGACCATCAACAACCAGAACCAAGAGATTGAGGAGTTGCAAGAGGAGATCAAGAAACTCCGCAGTCGCAAGGCGAAAGCTGAATGAGCAAACGACTGATTGTCAGTATCGGATTACTGCTGCTTGTCATCACGGCAGCAGCTAAGGAGAAAATGCCAACGCCCGTTATACGGACGTGGCATTTCTCTCCTGTGCTCATCACTCCCGACACACTGCCCGATTTGCCGGACACGGTGAAGATGAACTATCCGATGCAGACAGTCATCAACGACTACAGCATATCCAATGCCTACAACGGTAATCTGATCTCGCCTATACAACCGAAGATATACTTCGACAGGCGAGCCTATACCGACAATATCTTTGTGCATGCCTACACGCCGTACCTGATAACGCCGGACAGGACGCGGTTCTTTCGGACGAATCTGCCATTCTCGACGATTGCCTATAAGCGAGGTTTCAAGACCTATCGCGAGGAACATGATCTGGAAGTGTTGCTGACGGGTAATATCCGTGAGGATCTGAATGTAGGCGGACAAATCAACTACCTGAACTCTGTAGGTCATTATGCCTTTCAGGAAGCGAAGGTGGTCAACGGCGACGTGTTTCTCTCCTACAGCGGCGAGAACTACGCCATACACGGTGCGTTTGACTTCTCCAAGTTGTCGAACTTTGAGAATGGCGGCATCGCCAACCCCGATGATCTGAACGGTGCGCTCAACAAAGAGGATATAGATATCAACCTGCAAGCTATGTCCGGCGTGCGGTATCTGGCTGGTTACTTGAACCACTCCTATACGTTCAAGACCATCGACAGCGTGCCGCTCATCACCATCCGGCATGCTTTTGACATCCAGGAGGCAACCAAGCGCTATGTAGAGAAGACTTCAAACCAAGCATTCTACGCCAACACCTTCGATACCCTGCACACCGACACACGCGACACCGCCAATGTGCTGAGCATCAACAATACGCTGAATGTAACGTTCCATGAGGAGTTCAACCGTGTGCTGCGCTTCGGGTTTGATGTGTTTGCACGCAACGAGTGCCAGCGCTATACCTTGCAGGACGATACGCTGGGTACCTCAAACAAATGGGTGAACAACACCTTTGTGGGCGGGTCGCTGTTTATGCGCAAGATGAAATACGTACACTACGACTTCAACGGTGAGGTGTGCGTGGTGGGATACAAGATCGGCGAGTTTCAAGTGAACGGTCATGTGAGTGCGGGTTTTCGTTTGGGCAAGGACAGTCTGACCATCAGCGCCAAGGCATACGTCCGCAACCAGACACCCTCATACTATCTGCAACACTACTCGTCGAATCACTTTAAGTGGGACAATAATTTCGGCAAAACATATCGGTTCTATGTGGGCGGCGAAGTAGCATACCCCACGAAGTGGATCAAGCCGGCAGTAGATGTCAGTTTTGAGAACTTGACGCGGCTGATCTACTTCGACGAGAACTGGCTGCCCAAGCAACACGAGGGCAACGTGCAAGTGCTGGCAGTGAATGCGCATCTCGACCTCACCACGCCGTGGATCAATTGGGAGAATAATGTTGTTTGGCAACATTCGTCGAGTGCCGTGTTGTCGCTGCCGACAGTAGCGTTGTACAGCAACCTGTATTACCACGGCGTATGGTTTCGCGCCTTGGATGCTCAGTTTGGAGCAAACGTACGCTATCACACAGCATATTACGCACCGCTTTTGAGTCCCGCTACCTCGCAGTTCTGCACGCAGAACGAGGTTCTGGTAGGCAACTACCCGATTGTCAACGTGTATGCCAACTTCTATGTCCGATTGATTAAGTTACGGTTCTTTGCCGAATACCAGCACTTGAACGGACATTTTATGGATGCCAATTACTTCTCAATGGCTCGTTATCCGCTTAACCCGCCTATGTTCCGTGCGGGATTAGCGTGGCACTTCTATAAATAAAAGGTATTAGTTATGGAATATACAGCACGACTGAAAACGATTATTTCTTACGCCGGACAAGAAACTGTTCGTCTGGGTAACGCCAAGGTCAGTCCCGAACATCTGATGCTCGGCATTCTGCGCCTGGCAGAAGGCACCGCATACGACATACTCAGCAAGACCAGCGTCAAGTTCACTGAACTCAAACACGTGTTAGATGATCACGTTCGCCAAGAGCCGCCGGAGCAGGTAGAGAACAACACGATTCATCTGTCGCCTGCCGGAGAGCGAATTGTCCGTTTGGTAAGTATAGAGCGTGATGCTTATGGTGCAGAGGTCGCGGGATCAATCCATCTGCTGCTGGCTATCCTGCGTGAGCGTATTAACTTCGTGGCGCAGACCATGGAGAATGCCTACGGCGTAACCTACGAAGTCATCGAAGAAATGTACCCCAAACCGGAGCGTGTGATGGCGGACGGAACAGCGGAAGAAGAGGAGAAAGGTGAAAGGCAAAAGTCGAAAGCCAAGAGCAAATCCGATACACCTGCACTGGATGCCTACGGCCGTGACTTGACGCGCATGGCTATTGAAGGTAAACTTGATCCTGTTGTTGGGCGCGAGCAGGAGATAACCCGCGTGCTGCGTATCCTGTCACGCCGCAGGAAGAACAACCCGATCCTGCTCGGTGACCCGGGTGTAGGCAAGTCAGCTATTGTCGAAGGCTTGGCGGAACGGCTGATACGAACCGATGTGCCAGAACTGCAGAACAAACGGATCATCAGCCTGGATTTGGCAGTGCTCGTAGCGGGAACAATGTACCGCGGGCAGTTTGAGGAGCGCATGAAAAACGTGCTGCAAGAACTACGCAAGCACCCCGAAATCATCCTGTTCATCGATGAGATACACACCCTCATGGGCGCCGGTAACGGTTCAGGTTCGCTGGATGCAGCAGGAATCCTCAAACCGGCTTTGGCGCGCGGTGAAGTGCAGTGCATTGGTGCAACAACGCTTGCCGAGTACAAGAAAACAATTGAGAAAGACGGGGCACTTGAGCGCCGATTCCAGAAGATTATTATTCCCCCTACCACAGCCGATGAAACTGTAGGCATATTGCAGCAACTTGCGCCGTACTACAGCGACTACCACCATGTTGAATACTCGCCGGAAGCGATTGAGGCGTGTGTGCGTTTGTCCGAACGGTATATTACCGATCGTGCGTTCCCCGATAAGGCAATTGATGTACTCGATGAAGCAGGAGCGCTGCTGGCATCGAGGAGTCAGAATTCAGAAGTCGGAGATCAGAAGTCAGAAAATCAGAAATCCGAAGTCACGGATGCTGATATAGCGGAAGTAGTGAGTATTATGTCCGGCGTGCCGGTACAGAGGGTTGCTACGGCAGAGAGTCAGCGTCTGCGCGAACTCGACCGCGAACTGCGCTCACGCGTAATCGGGCAGGATGAGGCTGTCAGTCAGGTGGTGAAAGCCATTCGCCGTTCACGACTCGGTTTGTCTGACCCGAACAGACCTATCGGTTCGTTCTTCTTCCTCGGTCCGACAGGCGTAGGCAAAACCTATCTGGCGCAATGTCTTGCAGAAGAGATGTTTGGCTCGAAGGATGCACTCATCCGCTTTGATATGTCGGAGTACGGCGAGAAACACACTGCCTCGCTGATGGTAGGTGCCCCTCCGGGATATGTGGCGCATGAGGAAGGCGGACGATTGACGGAAGCTGTGCGGCGCAAGCCCTACTCAATCATCCTGTTCGATGAAATAGAGAAAGCGCACTCGGACATCTTCAACGTGCTACTACAAATGCTGGACGAAGGCCGATTGACCGACCGTCAGGGGCATACAGTGGATTTCCGCAACACGATCATCATCTTCACCTCGAATGTCGGTACGCGCCAACTTGCCGAGCAGGGAGCAGGTATAGGCTTTGAGTCATCTACACCCGACGCACGTACCTCGCAGTCGATACTGACCAAGGCGCTCAACCGCACGTTCCCGCCGGAGTTTGTCAACAGGCTGGATGCCGTAGTGTTCTTCCACTCCCTCGGACGCGAAGCGCTGGAGCGCATAGTGGATATCGAACTGAGCGGACTGCTGGCTCGCACCGCTGTAATGGGGTATAATGTGACCATTACACCCGAGGTACGCGAACAGATCATCAAAGAAGGTTCCGATCCGCGTTACGGTGCTCGTCCCCTACGGCGCGCCATACAGACGCATGTGGAAGACGTTATCACCGAGATCCTGCTTAACCAACCGGCTGATGAGCCGATAATGGTGTGATTGCATTATTGCGCTAAAGCTGCGGCTGTGCGGGCAGCAAGGCGTGCGTTGTTGAGCACGAGCTGGATGTTCGACGCCAGGCTCTCGCCGCCCGTGAGGTCTTTGACCTTGGCGAGCAAGAACGGCGTGCATTGCTTGCCGTGGATGCCTTGTTCATCCATTTCACGCAGAGCCTGGTTGATGGCTTTGTCAATTACCTCTTTAGGCATTGAGTACTGCTCGGGGATGGGGTTGGTTACGAGCATTCCGCCCTTGAGTCCGCAGTCCAGTTTGGCACGGAATGCAGCAGCCAGTTCCTCGGGCGAATCAATGCGGTAGTCCACTCCGAACCCGCTATGGCGCGTGTAGAAGGCAGGCAGTTCATCTGTGCCGTAGCCGATAACAGGCACACCTTTCGTTTCAAGATACTCAAGAGTCAGCCCAAGATCGAGGATGGATTTCGCTCCGGCGCAGATAACCATGACAGGTGTTTGTGCCAGTTCCTCAAGGTCGGCGGAGATATCGAAGGTCTGCTGTGCACCACGATGTACGCCGCCTATACCGCCAGTGGCAAAGACTTTGATGCCAGCCATAGCGGCGATGATCATCGTGGTGGTAACCGTTGTGGCACCATCCTCGCCGCGAGCAATGAGCACGGGCAGATCGCGCCGAGAGGCTTTGATGACAGCTTGACCTTTCTTGCCGAGGTACTCAATCTCCTCGGGAGTACAGCCGGCTTTGAGTTTGCCGCCGATGATAGCGATGGTAGCCGGCACTGCACCGTTGTCGCGGATGGTCTGCTCGACGCGCAAAGCGGTTTCGACGTTCTGCGGATAAGGCATGCCGTGGCTGATGATGGTTGACTCAAGGGCTACAACCGGTTTGCCCTCGCTAAGTGCTTTCGCCACTTCAGGCGATATGGATAAGTATTTGTTCATTTGTGATATGTGATTGCTATAGCAGCCAATATTGGCTGCTTACTATAATAGGATATTGGCTATATCAGGGTTGACGGCCTTGGGGCTCATGAGTGTGGCGCGTGCTGCCATGAGTCCATATTGCGCCGTTTGCGGGAACGCGAGCCCTTTGCTGAGCGCATACACCACTCCGGCAAGAAATGCGTCACCTGCTCCGGTAGTATTCGCTACTTCTGTTAAGGGTAGAGCGGGATAGAGCCACTCTTCGGCGGCATTGCGGCAATAAACTCCTTCGCTGCCGAGGGTGATATACACATATTGCACTCCAAGATCGATGAGCCGCTGCGCAGCGAGCGCATAACTCGCTTCGCCGGTGATTGCCGTAGCTTCTTTCAGGTTGAGTTTGAGCGAATGGAGATAGGGGAGTTTGGCATTGGTAAGCGCATTCATCACGCGGTGCGCCTTGGTTGAACTCACGCCGTCAATGAGCAGGGGAACAGTCGTGTTGTCCATGAGGAACCGGATAGCATTCTCGCTGATGTTCGTATCCGCTACTACAAAATCGGATAAGTTGATGTCGCCCATGCGTCGCTCCAGCCATTCGGGTGTGATGATATTAACGATTTCGGTATCTGCTACAGCAGCAATCATCTCTCCGCTGTGGTTGTTGATACAAAGGTACGTGCCGCTGCGCATGTTCTCCACGTTGGATGACAAGTGTGTATCTATGCCCTGCTGCGAACAATGATCGCGCAGGAGTTTGCCGAACAGATCTCCACCAAAGGCGGTAAGCAGTTGTACGCGGTTGCCGAGCAGGGCGAGGTTATGAGCGATATTTCGTGCTACTCCGCCATAGCCTATATCTACTTTTCCCGGGTTGGAGTCGGCAGCAATAAAGCTGTCAAACAATGCGGCAGATAAATCAACATTTGATCCCCCGATGACTGTGATGAGATTCTGCATGGTATTCTGATTCGTGGTAATGACTATTCTGATTTGTGATAATGATAGCCGGAAAAGTCCCGTTCACCCTTCTCGCGTCGGTCGGAAGCAAGGTGTATCTTGTCTTTCCATTTCCCGTCAAACCAACCTTTCTGCCAGCATAGTATCAGCAGCCAGCCGAAGAGCATTCCTCCAAGGTGAGCAAAGTGCGCCACATTGTCGCCGGAGAAGTTAGCTAAGCCGGCAAACAACTCAATCACCGCATAGGCAATCACGAAGATTCGCGCGCGTATAGGCACGGGTATAAAGAAGAGGTATAAGGGAACGTCGGGGAACAACCAGCCGAATGCCAGCAAAATACCGAACACAGCGCCACTGGCACCGATGGTGACGGATAGTTGCCCGGGCATAAATGCCATCCACACCAACTCCTGTACCAACGCAGCGCCTATGCCGCATACAAGGTAATACACGATAAACTTTCGCTCACCCCATTCACGTTCCAATGCAGGTCCGAACATCAGCACGGCGAACATATTGCAGAACAGGTGAGAGAAGTTGGCGTGCATGAACATATAGGTGAACAATTGCCACAAATGAAACGAACCGTAACCATTACCAAATGACGAAAACGACCAGTTCATCAGTCCAAACCACTCAACCAAATGCACTCCATATCGCTCAAGAAGGGAATCTAACAGCCAAACAATAACGTTTGCGAGCAATATATTCTTTGTTACAACGGGTAAATTTCTCATGTCAAAATGCATAAAAATATACTGAAATAGTAACAATTTCCGTGCTAAATAGTAAAAAAATGAAAAAAAATACGGCTTTCGTGCATTTTTTATCAAAAATATTTGCGGATTTGCAAAAAATGTTGTATCTTTGCAGTGTTAGTATGGAGAATTCTCCGATTTTTTAAACGTTTAAATTAATCTAACTATTATGAACAAAGGTGAACTCGTTGCTGCAATCGCAGCAAAAGCTGAGATTTCGAAAGCAGCTGCCGCTAAAGGTCTTGACGCTGCATTGGACGCAATTGCTGAGGCTCTTCAGAAGGGTGAGGCTGTACAACTTATTGGTTTCGCAACTTTGAAGGTTGCAGAGAAGGCTGCTCGCAAGGGTATCAATCCTGCTACCAAGCAAGTTATTGACATTCCTGCAAAGAAGGCTGTTAAGTTCAAAGCAGGTGCTAAGCTCGCTTTCTAATCTTGCTTGTTCAAGGAAAATGGGTTACTCGCAAGGGTAACTCGTTTTTTATGAATGTGCATTTGAAAACTGAAATAATCGTTTGAGCAAAGCGAAATAAGAATTCTGAACACTGAAAACTGACTACTTCTTATGAAGAATATAATACTATGTGGCGCTCCGGGTTGCGGCAAAGGCACGCAAGCGGAATTTATTGTTGCCAACTACGGTTTGTTGCACCTCAGCACTGGTCAAATGATGCGCAGTGAGGCTGCTTCCGGCAGTGAACTCGGCAAACTCATCGAGAGTTATACTGCTCAAGGACATCTGGTTCCGGATGATATTACAATTAAGATGCTTGAGGAGTATATCGACCGGTTGCCGGCAGACACCAAAGGACTGATTTTCGACGGTTTTCCGCGTACTCTTAATCAAGCCGTTCAGTTGGAGCGCCTGATGAAGAAACGCGGCGATGAAACCGCTATACTCATCGACATCAACGTGCCTGAGGACGAACTGATCCGTCGTCTTATCGAACGCGGTAAGATCAGCGGCCGGGCTGACGATAATCTGGAAACAATCAAAGAGCGTCTTGTTGTTTATCACGAGCAAACTCGCCCTGTTGACGATTACTACGAGTTGCATGACAAATACGCACGTATTCAGGGCCTGGGTACCATTAGTGAGATATACGGACGCATTAGCCGCATTCTGAAGAAGATTTATTAATCCGCCAACCTTGGCGGATGCATATTGCATATGGCATCTAACTTTATTGACTACGTCAAGATCTACTGCCGCTCGGGTAAGGGCGGTGCAGGCAGTCTGCATTTTCACCGTGCCAAATACGTGCCAAAAGGTGGGCCTGATGGTGGTGACGGAGGTCGCGGTGGGCATATTATCCTGCGCGGCAACCGTAACCTGTGGACGCTGCTGCATCTCAAGTACCAGAAGCACATCCAAGCCACTGACGGCGGCAAGGGTGGTGAGTCTCGTTCGTTCGGCAAGGACGGCGAGGATCGCATCATTGAGGTACCTTGCGGTACAGTGGTTTATGATGGCGAAACAGGCGAGTGGATTACCGAAGTCAAGGAGCATGGTCAGCAGGTTATCTTGCTCAAAGGCGGTCGAGGCGGATTAGGTAACTGGCATTTCCGCACCTCTACCAACCAAGCACCGCGTTATGCTCAGCCTGGCGAACCGGCACAGGAACGTGTGGTAATCATGCAGATCAAGGTGCTTGCCGATGTAGGTTTGGTGGGCTTCCCCAATGCAGGCAAATCAACGCTATTGTCCGTTGTGTCGGCTGCTAAACCGGAGATAGCTGACTACCCTTTCACAACCCTTACGCCGCAACTCGGTATAGTCTCCTATCGCGACGACCGTTCGTTCTGCATGGCAGATATACCCGGCATCATTGAGGGCGCTGCCGAAGGCAAAGGTCTTGGACTACGGTTCTTGCGTCACATAGAGCGTAATGCCGTACTGCTTTTCCTTGTTCCGGCTTGCACCGAGGACCCCAAGCACGAATATGAGATATTGCTCTCTGAATTGGAGAAGTATAATCCCCAACTACTGACCAAAGCGCGTATTCTTGCCGTGAGCAAGTCGGATACAATGCCTGAGAATGAGGTTAGCAAGATTGTCGCCAAACTTGGCGACGAATACAAGATTCCCGTAGTGGCATTCTCTTCGGTCAGTGGTCAAGGCATCAGCGAACTCAAAGACATATTGTGGGAAGAACTCTCCAAGGAGCAGAATCAGGTCATCGAGATTTCTCACTCACCGCTGGATATCGAGCGCGTGGAGCGTCAGGAAGCCGAAGCCGGCAACGATCAGGACGACGAAGAACACACTATTTATCTCAACGAGGTTGAGGAGGAGTGGGATCTCTCGAAGTACGCAGGTATAGGTTGGGATACGCAAACAGATGGTTAAGTGGATTCAGCAACATATAGGTCAGAAGCAACTCGTGTTGCTACTCAGTCTGATGGTCGGCATTTTGTCGGCTATTGCTGCCTATTTGTTGAAGATGTTCATCCATTTGATTCAGTATCTGATTAATACGTACCTTATAGCCGGTGAACATTGGTGGTGGCTGATTGTTTGTCCGATGATCGGCATCGCTCTGGCGGCACTCTTTGTCAAGTACGTGGTACGCGATGATATATCGCACGGTATAACAAAGATCCTGTACGCTATCTCTCAGCGCAAGTCTATCATCAAACCGCATAATATGTGGTCGAGTCTTATAGGTAGCGGCATAACCATCGGTTTCGGCGGATCTGTCGGTGCTGAGGCTCCTATCGTGCTGACCGGTGCAGCTATAGGTTCCAACCTCGCCAAACTCTTCCACCTTGACCAAAAGACGATGATGCTCATGATAGGCTGCGGTGCAGCCGGTGCTATAGGCGGTATATTCAAGGCTCCGATAGCTGGTCTTGTCTTTACACTTGAAGTGTTGATGATGGACATCACAATGAACTCCATCGCGCCATTGCTTATCTCCTCGGTCACTGCTACCGCTATCGCTTATTTCACTTCCGGCTTTACTCCGATGTTCGAACTGACCACCATCGAGTCGTTCACGCTCGGACGTATTCCTTGGTATTTGTTGTTAGGCGTTGCGTGCGGCTTTGTGTCGCTATACTTCACGCGTGGGATGAACTGGCTCGAGCAGCACTTCAAACGTCTGCCGAATATGTGGCTGAAAATCATCATCGGCGGCTCGGTGTTAGGCTTGCTGGTATATCTGTTTCCACCACTCTACGGTGAGGGCTACGACGTGATCCTGCAACTCTTCAACGACGATCCGCAGTCGGGTATCATGTTCAGCCCGTTTGCGAAGCTCGGTGATGGTATGTGGTTGATCATTGTATATTTTTCGGCTGTTCTTCTACTGAAGATCGTAGCATCGGTAGCCACCAACGGCGGCGGTGGAGTAGGTGGTATATTTGCACCCTCATTGTTCATGGGCGCATTGGTAGGGTTTATTTGTGCGTACCTGCTCAAGTTGGTTGGCATCTCTGTTCCGATTGTTAACTTTACGCTTGTGGGAATGGCTGGCTTGATGTCCGGTGTGATGCATGCGCCGCTGACGGGAATCTTCCTCATCGCCGAACTCACCGGCGGCTATCACCTGCTCATGCCTCTGATGATTGTGGCGGTTGTATCGTATCTGACTATCATGTTCTTCGAGCCACACAGCCTTTACGCCATGCGTCTGGCGCAGAAAGGCGAGTTGCTCACGCATAACAAGGATCGTTCGGTACTTACCCTGCTCAAGATGAATAATGTCTTGGAAACTGACCTTCGTACCGTTTCGCCCGACATGACGCTCGGACAACTCGTCAAGGTCATAGCCGATAGCAAGCGTAACATCTTCCCCGTAGTGGACGCCAACGGCGAACTGCAAGGTATCCTCCTTTTAGATGAGGTGCGTAACATCATGTTCCAACCGCGCTTGTACAACCGCTTCACGGTAGCACAACTGATGAACTATCCGCAAGTAGTCCTCCGCCACGATATGCCCATGGAAAAAGTCATGGAGATATTCGAGGACACCGGCGCATGGAACCTGCCGGTGGTAGATGCTAACAAGAAATATCTTGGATTCGTTTCCAAATCCAAGATATTCAACTCCTATCGTCACGTGCTTGTGCACTTCTCTGACGAGTAGGCGGCTATACCACTCTTTTTACAATACCACGTTTTCTTACTTGATGAACTGGAGCTCAACGCGCCGGTTCTTTTGTCTGCCTTCGTCGGTATCGTTATCGGCGATAGGATGCGTTGCGCCATAACCTTTAGCTACGAGCAGCGAAGCGTTGCAGCCTTGTTTGATCAGGAAGTTACGAACCGACTCGGCACGTTTAGCGGATAGAGTCATGTTCTTTTTCGCGTCGCCGGTAGAGTCGGTGTGACCGCTGATCTCTACACGTAAGTTACGCTCCTTGATGATTCCTGCTACGCGGATGAGTTCGTTCTCCGACTGTGGCAGCAACTCGTATTCGTTAACAGGGAAGAACAGGTTGTTTACCTGAACAGCCAAGCCTTGTTCAATCATCTGCTTGTAAGAGGTGAGTTGAATGTTCTTCTCTATATCTATCGATTTCTTTTGCTCGCGCAGATCAATGTTGTTGGAGAGTGGGAAGTAACGTTCGTCATCAATATAGTAACCGTAGTTCTTGCCTAACGGCATTACCAGATAGAACGAGCCGTTGCTTGGGTCGGTCTGCAACTGACCGAGACCCTCATGGGTCTCCAGATCTTCCCAGCGGATAGTTACTCCCACTGTCCGACCGTTCTCGTCACGCACGGTGCCGGATATAGTTGCTACGGCGTTCGGGCGCATGTTCAGTGGCAACTCCAAGGTATATAGGTCTGCGCCGTTGGAGTAATAGGCAGTACTGCCATCCGTGCTAATCTTGTAGCCCCACTCTTGTCGCGGTGAGTTGATTTGCGCACCGAGGTTAACCGGTTCACTCCATTCAGTCCACGAATCATCGCTCAGACGAGTAACCTTGAATACATCAAGGTCGCCAAGATTACTGTGCCTGTCAGAACTGAAATATAAGGTGTGCATATCGGGGTGCAAAAACGGCTTACGCTCCAAACCCGGAGTGTTGATCTTTGCTCCCAAATCAATTGGTTCACCCCACTCGCCATTGTCATCCATTACTGAAACAAAGATGTTCACCGAAGTGCCTACTTCGTTTTCTACCATTTTTTGTGCAGAGAAGAGCATAGCTCTGCCATCACTGGTAATCATGGCATCGCTCTGCCATTGGGCAATGTTGATGTTGTTGGGTAGGGTTGTCGGTTTTGACCAGCCTTCTGAGGTTTTGTGGGTGGAGTAGAGCAGTCCGTTGCGGAAGAAAATCAACTGTGTACCGTCAGCCGACACAGATTGCATGGCTTCGTTGGAATTCGGGGTATTCAACTCAATCAGCGGCGTTGCTCTTTCCCATGTCGCATTGCGTCTGTTTGAGGTATATATGTCCTCGCTGTTGCCCGCTGTTCTGTCATATACCACGCGCACGAAATAGATGGTATTGCCGTCGGCTGTCATGACGGGTGAATACTCTTTCGCGGAAGTATTGATGGAGTCGGATATAGCCTCCGGCGTGAGTTCCTGTTGCTGCCCTTGCTCCAAGGCTGCAATCAGATTGTTGTAGTCAGGATCGTTACCAAACACTTCGGCAAACGGTCGAACGGTCTGTAATGCCATATCTATATCCTGACGAAACAGATAGTCGCGAATAAGTCCGATTAGCCACTCGTACGCAACGCGGTAAGGGGCGGCATTCTTTATCAGACTCTGCCAACCCATATCCGTCGTCATCACGATATCGTATTGTGCTATGATCTTCTTATCATGATTCTCAAGGGCTGCAAAATGCGAATTGGGATATTGCTCGTACAGTTTGGTTATATCAGCGGGTATGCCGGTGCTGCAATACACATCGTGGATGATCATCCATGCGGAGTCTTTCACGATTTCGCTCGGTGCATTCTGATAGACGAACACGGCTGCCGGCAGACTATGACGATTGCCTGCTATCTGCAAAATAGCATAGTGTAGGCGTCGCTTTTCCATCTGATCTTTGCGCTTGATGGCTTTGTCACGCAGACTCATCCAATTGCCTTCAGCTATTTCTTCGGCATATTTGTCCGCAGCCTGTTTGGCGAGTTGCTGCTGAGCGTACGGGCTTTCGGGGTACGTACTCAGGTACTGTTGAATAGCCTCTTCGCTTCCGACAGCTTGCGCCTCACGCAGTGCCAATGCATAGATCTGCTGCCATGCGTCAGGTATCTCGGTCGCATCGGGATACTTGTCAAGGAATGTACGGTAACTGTCCAATGTGTTAGCCTCTTTGGTCTGCTGATAAGCCAGTGCATTCCGGCGCTGTATAGCCTCCTTGACATCCTTGCCGTTAGGATTCTGCTCGATGAAGTTATCGTACGCCTCAATCGTATTGCTCTCTACTGCCTGCTCAAATGCCAGATGACTCAGATGCTCCTTGGCTTGGCGTTGTAGCGACGATACAGCTCTCGGGTAGGCTTTCAGAAATTGGTTGTACGCCTCTTCGGTATTGATCGCCTCGGCATCCTTGAGCGCTTCTGAACAAATCTCGTGAATCGTGGTGTTCAGCAGTTCTTTGGTCAGACCTTTGGCGATAAGTTTGTCCTGTGGACCCGGATCAAGACGCGTAAAACTCGTTTTGCAGGCATTGATATACTTGTACGCTTTGGGTATATCCCGACCGCTAAACTCCGTCATTGAGTACAACTTCGCGGCTGAGTACAAATAAGGCACATCTGCCGGATCTTTGGCAAGACGTTTTTCTATATCTTTCTCTGCAGCATCATAGTTGCCTTTCTGCACTTGTTTCAGAATAGGGTATTCGTACTCTTGCGCCTGCAATACGCAGACTGCCAGCATAGCGATGACAGATAGTAGTAACTTCTTCATAAGCATGTCATTTTGATTTAGAACTTTTCGTCCCAGAAAATCTTTTTAAGGAATCGGCAAAGATAGTTCTGCCAGTTCTCCCATGTGTGTCCGCCTAAGCTCTCGTAATAGGTATATTCGAAATTGTTCATATCGAGCCACAGCCGATAGTCTTGCATCTGTGCATAGAGGAAATCGTCGCGCCCCATTCCGATCCAGTACATCGGTGGGGTAGCAGCCATGTGGCGCATGTCTGCCATCCAGTTGTTGTACGCGGGCGAGACGTAGTCGAGCTGCATATCAAATCCTGCCGTGTGAAACTGGGTGTCTTCAACATCTTCCAGCAGTTCGGCACCGTTGCGGGGAATAATCACGGCTGAAAACAAACCTACGAACGCAAATTGTCCGTGCAGATAGTGAGAAATATGCATTGTGTGAAAACCGCCCATCGACAGACCGGCTATAGCGCGTTGACTCGGATCTTTGCTTATGCTGTAGCGACTCTCAGCCTCCTGCATAAATGCCTGAAAATGTTCCTCCCAATAGCCGGACATCTCGTAGCCTTGTTCTTGCTCCTCTGTCAGTTTGCGCCAATGTGCTGAACCCTTTTCCGTGCTGAACGTCTCGCCCGAGGGCGTAACATTAGGTGCTCGCATCAGTTTTTCGCGTTCTTCCGGTGGCAGACTGCCCAGGAAGTTGTCCGGCATAATAACAATCATCTCTCTGACCTGCCCAGCCAATAGCAACATATTCATCCACTTGAGCAGATATCCTTGTTGTGCCCAGTCATCTTCCGATCCGTACATGCCGTGTTGGAGATACAGTACAGGGAATACTGCCTTTTCCAAGCCGGCACGCATGGTGTATTGATACGGAAGATAAACGCAACAAGGCACGCCGAGCAGTGTGTCCCGCTCGATGGTACCCACATTTTTTGATGCCTTGACAGGCTGGGATATGCTGAGCAAGGCTATCAATGATAGCAAAATCAATGAATGCTTTTTCATATTTCTAAAGGTCTAATGACAATTGCACATCCGATTCACCATTCGTGATGGTGAACGGGATAGATGACGGTGGAGTTGGGGCGTCAGCGGCATCCGAAGTTCCCGAATTATTTGGACTATCTGGATTATCTGATGATTCAGGACTCTCTTGAGGTTCCCCGGGCTCCGGCTCCGGTTCCGGCAGAGCGGGAGTGACGTCGATAATGCCCGCTATATCGTATGTGCTCAAACGTTTGCCGCGAGCCTTGGCTGACTTGACATCAATGAACTCTGCCATAACCACATCCAATGCCGGACGGTTTTCATCCGCAAACTGCAATTGGAACACTGCTTCCTCTCTGTCTGACAGCACAACAATCCGATGCTCCTTGGATTCGCCGAGTATCGACTGCGGTTTGGCTGTAGCATCTGCCAGAGTGAAACGCTTGCCGTAATAGAACTGCAACTCGTCGTTCCACATAGCCAGTGACCACACTTTCTCCGGTTGCCACTTCTCGATACGCAGGATATTGTTATCAAAGTGCGCAGTCGGGTCAAACGTATTGAGGTAGTAGTTGCCGTCGGTAGTGATAACCAATATGCGGTCGTCGTCATCAAACTCGCCAAGATATGTGCCTTGGTTGTCATAATTCACGCGCAATACATCCTGATCAAACCACACTTTTCGTCCGCCAAGCGTCGAATGACCTTTCTGCTTCAAGGTGATTGATTTGACTTCGAACTTCGTGAGCACGTTGCCCATCGCGTTGCGGTTCTTGACAGCCAGTTCGGATAGATCTTTCAGTACTTCAACCTTCTTGAGGTGCAGCTGAGGCTTCAATGCCACGCGGATAATCTCTGCCTCACCGTTCGGGTTGGCTGTGAAATATACAACCTTCGAGCCAGGCTTACCTTGCGTCAGATCGTACTCCTTGTCGCGCGTCACACCCGTCACATGGAAGCGTTTCATGTAATAGATGCCGCCCTTGCCGTCACGGTAAACAACATTGTATATCGTGCGCACATCGTCTTTCTTGAAAATGGCGATATGCAGAATATCCGTGCCGATGAACACTTTCTCCGCCACACGGGTAATCTTGTACTTGCCGTCCTTGTGGAAGACGATGATATCGTCGATATCCGAGCAGTTGAACAGGAACTCGTCTTTCTTCAGTCCCGTGCCAACGAAACCATCGGCATAATTGATATACAATTTCTCGTTGGCTTCGACAACCGTTTTAACGTTGATATTTGCGAAATTGCGAACCTCCGTCTTACGCGGATAACGTGCGCCGTATTTCTGCTTGAGCATCTCAAACCACGCTATTGTGTATTCGGTCAGGTGCTTGAGATCATGGATGGTATCCTTGATTTTCCTGTCCAGATCCTTCATCAGTTCGTCGGCTTTCTTGGCATCGAACTTCGTGATGCGGATCATGCGGATGTCAAACAGCCGCTCTATATCCTCTGTCCTGACTTCGCGGATGAGTTTCGCCTTGAACGGCTCCAACGCCTGATCCACAAACTGAATCAGTTTCTCTTTGTTAGGCGCCTGCTCGTAGCCTTGCTCCTTGTAGATACGGTTTTCGATGAAGATCTTCTCCAGCGAGGTGTAGAAGTACTGCTCCTCGAGTTCGGCTTTCTGGATTTCCAATTCTTGACGCAACAGGTCTTTCGTATTGTCGGTCGATAACTTCAGCAGCGTCGATACATTCGTAAATATCGGCTTTTTGTCCTGAATAACGCAGCAGTTCGGCGAGATAGATACCTCGCAATCGGTGAACGCATAGAGTGCATCAATCGTCTTGTCGGACGACGCGCCGGGAGCGAGTTGTACCACAATCTTCGCCTCTTCGGCTGTGAAGTCATCGACTTTCTTGATCTTGATCTTCCCGCGCTCTTGCGCTTTCAGGATGGTGTCAATGATCTTCGAGGTAGTCGTTCCAAATGGCACTTGGCTGATGATCAGCGTCTTGTTGTCATCCGCCTTGCTGATACGCGAGCGAATCTTGATCACGCCACCACGCTCGCCGTCGTTGTAACGGCTCACATCCACCTCTCCGCCTGTCGGGAAGTCGGGGTACAACGTGAACTCCTCTCCCCGCAAGTACGCCAGCGATGCATCGCACAACTCAACGAAGTTGTGCGGCAAGATCTTCGAGTTCAAACCGACAGCAATACCCTCCACGCCTTGCGCTAACAGCAGCGGGAACTTAACCGGCAAATGTACAGGCTCTTTCTTCCTACCGTCGTACGACGCCATCCAGTGCGTTGTTTTGGGGTTGAACACCGTTTCCAGCGCGAACTTCGACAGTCGCGCCTCGATGTATCGCGGAGCAGCAGCACCGTCACCGGTGAGGATGTTTCCCCAGTTTCCCTGACAATCAATCAGCAGGTCTTTCTGCCCGAGTTGCACCAGCGCATCACCGATAGAAGCGTCACCGTGCGGGTGATATTGCATCGTCTGACCGACGATGTTTGCCACCTTGTTGTACTTGCCGTCATCCACGGCTTTCATCGCGTGCAATATACGGCGCTGAACAGGCTTCAAGCCGTCCTCTATCGCAGGGACGGCTCGCTCCAAAATAACGTACGAGGCATAGTCCAAGAACCAGTCTTGGTACATGCCCGTCAAGTGATATTTGATTGCGTCGCTGAAGTCAGCCATGAATGCTATCAGTCAATGCGCTTGTTGATGATGATATAAGCGACAATACCGATAAACTCAAGCACCAGACTGCTAACCAGCAATACGTTGCTCGGCGTGCCGAAATAGTAAATACACAAGCAAATAACTCCACAAAGGAAGATAATTAAACCGAGGTTTTTAAGTAATGAATCCATATTAATCTAGATTTAAGAAATTTCTAAAAAACAGAATTGCCTGCAAAGTTACGAAAAAAAAATGACATTTGCAAATTATTTTGACAAAAAAATGCTCACACAGCCCTAAATTTACCTCCTGGGAACGATTTTATGAGTTTTTTCATCTCCAACAGCATCAGATGCGTGATGATATCCGAGTACGAAATATCCGCTTCTTCGGCGAGGTCGTTCACCAATATGCCGTCATCTGCCTCTCTGAGCAACTGTAGCAGCGTCCGCTCTTCGTCGCTCAATCCGCTCAGATCTTCGTCCATCGGCAGGCTGGTCTGTACCGGTCTTCCTGCTGTAGCCCACATCATCGCTTCTATCAGGTCGTCAGGGCTTTGCATCAGCATCGCACGCTGATCACGAATTAGACTGTTGCAGCCTGCCGAACTGTCATCGCTTATTCGCCCGGGCACCGCAAACACCGGTCTATTATAGTCAAACGCCATCGATGCCGTTATCAGCGACCCACCGCGCGCACGGGACTCTACAACGATTGTGCACTCCGACAATCCCGCGATAATTCGGTTTCGCGCCACAAAATGATGTTTTTCAGGCGTGTTGCCGGACATGTATTCGGTCAGTATTCCGCCATTCTCCAGCGCCCGCACAGCGTCAGGACGATGATAAGCCGGATAGATCCGGTCTAACCCGTGCCCGGGGATAATCAGCGTCGGGATTCCTGCTTCCAACGCAGCGCGATGAGCCGATATATCTATCCCGTACGCCAAACCCGACACAATGGTTAATTTCGGCAACTTCTCTGCCAGCCCGAGCACTATCTCCCGCGTGATCATCTTCCCGCGCTCCGTAGCCTGCCGCGTGCCGACGATTGAAACGAAATGCCCGTCTCTGAGGTTGATATTTCCCTTGGCGTAAAGCAGCACCGGAGCATCAGCACACTCTGCCAAACGTACGGGATAATCGGGGTCATATCGGTAGTAAGTCGCTATCTGATGCTTGTCAACAAACGCCATTTCCTCTTGCGCACGTTGCCACGATGCCGTTTTTCCGGGTAACACTACACGCTCCCAAGCTTCCTCAGGATCGGGATAACGCTGCAGCACTTCCCGCAGCAAGCGGTGCTTGCCGTCGTACAAGTGCGTCAGAGCGATGATATAAGGCAGTTTGTCGCGATTCGTCATAGTTCGTATAAGTCTTTGTTTGCTTTGCGGCGAATCTGTATAACATGAAAGATACCAAATAGTCCCACACCGGCTAATGTCCCGATGCAATCAGCAACCCAGTCCAGTAACTCGCACGAACGTGGTGGACAATGCAATTGCATCCACTCCATAAATCCGCCATATACCACGGGCAACACAAGCGATACTATATATAATACGCGCGGACTCACACGCACACGATAACTGTCGCCTGCCAGACATAGGGCAAAGACCAGGTACGCTAACATGTGACCCCACTTGTCTGCCAACGGTATATCACCTATTAGGGGCGCAGGCACTTCTTTCACAAGGCTAAGCCATGTGATGCCTGCCATAACAATCGCCGATGGCAGATAGACACTATGGTTGTTATTAAGAACGATCGGAGAGATGTATTTTGATTCCGTAACACAAATCGCCGGCATCACCCAGACCCGGAACGATATATTTCTTGTCGTTCAGTATCGGATCAATCGCTGCGCACCAGAGGGTTACATCCGGGCTGTCGTTGAGTTCGCGGCGCATATACTCGATAGATTTAGGCGTAGCAATCACGCTGCACATATGCGTGTGTGCCGGCTTTCCGTGTCTGAGCAGAGCGAGGTAGCCCACTTCCATCGACATTCCCGTAGCCAGCATCGGATCAACCAGAATCAGCGTCTTGTCAACAATCGACGGGGCTGCCATATACTCGGCTACGATTTCCAGTTCGCCTTTGTTGTTGACGCGACGGTAGGCACTCAGAAACGCATTCTCCGCACGGTCGAAGATGTTCAGGAATCCTTGATGCAATGGCAAACCTGCACGCAGAATAGTACCCAACACAATCTGATCCGTGATCTGTGGCACGACAGCCGTGCCGAGAGGAGTGGTTACATCGCGAGCTTCGTAATGAAGATGCTTGCTCACTTCCATCGCCATCACCTCGCCGATGCGCTCGATGTTACGACGGAAACGAAGAGGATCACGCTGGATGTTCACATCGCGAATCTCGCCGAGAAACTGATTGAGAACACTGTTGTTCTCCGATAAGTTGATAACTTGCATAGTATTCAGTTTTGAATTATTTGTCGATTAGGGGTGTCTAAAAAGTACATTTATTTCGCACTTGAGCGACAATTTTCATTTTCAGCGCACAAAGATACAAAAAAATTTGTAAATTTGCAAAAAAAATTGTAACTTTGTACGCTTTTCTTGAAAATGACCCCATTTTAATGGAACACACTAAGCAATTTGTACACCATATTTCAAAAGAACTGGTCAATCTGATGCCTCTTGCGCAGTTTGATGGCGAGACGATCATCGTTGACCAACCCGAGCAAGTCGAGGAGGCGGTTGCCTATCTTCGTTCGTGCCCGGTCTTGGGTATAGATACCGAAGCCCGACCTTCGTTCACGCGCGGCATCCATTACCCGACAGCTCTCGTACAGATTGCTACCGAACAGCGTTGTTACCTCTTCCGCCTCAACAAGATCGGTCTTTCGCCGAGCTTGGCGAAACTGTTCAGCAACAAACAGATTTGTAAGGTCGGCTTGGCGTTCAAGGATGACCTGAACGGCCTCAGACGACTCCACGACTTCAAACCGCAGAACTGCATCGACCTGCAATCGCTCGTGGCGCGTTACGGTATTCTTGATCTCGGTCTGCAAAAGATCTTTGCCATCGTCTTTGGCAAGAAGATCAGCAAGTCGCAACAACTCACCAACTGGGAAGCCGATACCCTCACGCCCGAACAGGCGCGCTATGCCGCTACCGATGCGTGGGCTACGCTGCTCATCTACAATGCGTTACTTGACTCCAAGCAACTGCCTAAACGTGAGGTCGACCAACTTCAGTTCGCCGAACGCGAAGCCCAAGTGCAGCATCAGCTCGATGTCAATATGCACAAGGATATAGATGCCGCCATCGATGTTTTGAACAATGGCGGCGTGATCCTCTATCCCACCGATACCGTCTGGGGATTAGGTTGCGATGCCACCAACGACGAGGCAGTCGCCAAACTCTTCCGGCTCAAGCAGCGCGACAAAGGCAAATCGGTTCTCGTGCTCGTCGATTCCCCCGAACGCATAGCGGACTATATTCCCGTAATACCTGACGCGGCGGCTAATCTCTTGGAAGTTTCTGCGCCCGAGGAAGGCGTTGCGCCCAAACCGATCACGCTCATCTACCCCAAGGCACATAACGTCTCGCCGTCTATCCTCGCCGAAGATGGCAGCCTGGGTATCCGCGTTACTTACGAGAAGTTCTCCAACCTTCTCTGCCGTCAACTCGGCAAACCGCTTGTATCAACCTCCGCCAACTTCTCAGGTCGGCCTACACCCAAGGCATTCTGCGAGATAGATGCCAAACTCCTTGAGAGCGTTGACTACGTCTGCCGCTCACGCCGTGGCGAGAACAAACCCG
>CADBAZ010000003.1 GCA_902792835.1 uncultured Bacteroidales bacterium | reverse complement strand
GAACTCAATGCGATTGCTCTCAACTTTCTTCTTGTTGAGCAGTTCTTCTATGTTAATCGGTAGTGCCATAATCTTCACTTCAACTGTCGCAAATTTTGCAAGTGTTCGAACTTGTGCAATTTTTGCACAGGTTGGATACCGAGTGCCTTCCAAAATGGAATGAACTCAATCCGCCTACAAAGTTACAAAAAAAATATCAAAAAAGCAAATGAGGGGAGCGGATTTTGAGAGAAAACGGGAGGAAAAGTGAAAAATTTAATAAGAAGAGAGAAAACCGGCGAGTAAATGACGGCGAATTTGAAAAAAATACCATGAACCCACATGGATGTGTGGAAATGTGGAAATGTGATTTTCCTCTAATCGTGCCCTTGCGGCTAAAAAATGTGGAAGTGAACATCTCGCAGCAATATTTTGTCCTTCTCTTCTCCATCTTTTGCCCCTTTCGTCTTCCCCCTAAACTTCCTTATGGCATGTTCCTTTTTGTGACCCAAAGGGAACATGCCAAATTTTGTGCAAAGGTACGAAAAAAATCTCAAATATACAAATCGTGAGAGTAGATTTTGGGAGGAATATGGAGGAAAAATGCAATTTTTAACAGAAAGGGAAAACGGACGGGGTGTGAGTGGAATTTTCACAATTTCACATTTCCACACATCCGTGTGGGTTGATAAAATCCCCATAATAATATTATATATTATATAATTATTATGAGCCAAAAATCAAGGTACAGCGTTATGAGCCAAAAATCAAGGTACAGCGATGCGTGGAAATGTGGAAAAGTGAATTAATCGTGCCCTTGTGGCTAAGAAATATGAAAAATGCATTTTTTTTTGCGAAAAAATTTGCAAAACACAATTTGTTCATCGTATCTTTGCAGTGTCTTTCGGAGAACAACCAATGTATCACGAGTCATTTACCTGTCATTCTCGTTTACATCTCGTTCGCATCCTTGACATCACCGATAAATAGCTAGATTGACCCAACACAATGAAAGCAGAACTTATCATCCCTATCGATTCGCTCAAAGGCAAACTTGACAACGAAGGCTATTATTTCAGAACCTATCGTGGCAAGCAAATCGTCCAACGAACTCCCCGTACTTGGACCGACACCCCCGCCCGTAAAGCTGCACGTGAGAAATTCATAGCCCAATACGGTAAGCGCAAACCGAAGGACGTAAACGGTACCCGTCCCTAAAGAAAGTATCGATGATTTGTAGCGTTTGTATTAAAACCGCCCGCATGGTCTCTCTGTATCCGCCAAGTTTGGCGGATCCCAGTATCGACCATATATGGGCGATCAAAAACCTAAACTATTAACTATTATGGCACAGATTAAGCCTATGGCGCTCATTGAGAGCATGAAGAAGAAAGTGTGCGAGCACAGCGATGTGTACTTCCACACGAACAAGAAAACCGGTAAGGTGTACACCGGCAAGTTGTGTAACCCGTCCACGAAGCCGGCATCGGCGGCGCAGACGGCAGCGAAAGCGCGTTTTGCAAAGGTTGCCGCGGCAGTGGCACGTGCGGTGCAGGCACGCAAGCAAGACCTGACGATGATCGCAGGCGACCTGGCAGCCTTCAACGCCCAGAAGGACAACGCGAACGGCAAGAAGACGATGCGATCGTACTTGTGGATGGTTTGCGACGCGGAACTTGGTTAAACGGTCAGAAATCAGATGAAGAAGATTACTTGTTTCCGGAGTGACCGAAGCCACCGGCGCCGCGTTCGGTGTCGGAGAGGGAGGTGACCTCGATGACCTCGGGCTGTTCGTGGCGGGCGATAACCATCTGGCAGATACGCTCACCCGGCTCGATGGTCTGGGGTTCGCCACTGAGGTTGATGAGAATGACGCCTACCTCGCCGCGGTAGTCGGCATCGATCGTTCCCGGGGTGTTGAGCACGGTCAGCCCTCGCTTGAGCGCCATGCCGCTACGCGGACGGATCTGCGCCTCGTAGCCCGCAGGCAGTTCGATGAACAGACCGGTCGGAATGAGCCGGCGCTCGAGGGGTTGCAGCGTTACAGGCTCGGAGAGATGACAACGGATATCCATTCCGGCAGCCAGCGCACTCTCGTAGCGCGGCAGCGGATTATTGCTCTTGTTGATGATTCGAAGTTCCATAGATAGTTTGTGTGGTTTGATGTGGTTTGATGTTTAATTGGTTGAATGCGATTGCAAAGATACAAAAATTTTCCCGTATTTGCAAATAAGAACGGGAGTTTTCCTAAAAAAGTGTTTTTTCTTTGAAAAAAACTATCATTATTCCGCAAAAATTTGCAAATGTCAAAAAAATTTAGTAACTTTGTTGGAAATTACAAAACTACGCCCTTATGCTACACATCAACGAAGAGGTTGCTCGCTGCCTGTTATGCGAGGACGCACCATGCTCGAAGGCATGTGGCAAAGACGTGGCTCGTGCAATACGCGCCATTCGTTTTGACAACGCTGCCAACGCCTGGCGTTGGTTCGACGGCTGCACCGATGAGGAGTTAGCGGCTGCCGAGAAAGCCTGTATCCACTACGACCGCCCGATACGCATTGCAGAGCTCGCGAAAGCCTGCCCGAAGCCCGAGAATCCCGTAGCGGTAGAGTCCCTACCCTCGCTGGAGCTGAACTTCTGCGACATCGTGTGCGAGAACCCGTTCTTCCTCGCCTCGTCGGCAGTCTGCACGAACTATGAGATGGTAGCCAATGCTTTCGAAGCCGGCTGGGCAGGTGTGTTCTACAAGACGATATGCAAGCAGGATATCCGCGAAGTTTCGCCACGCTTTGATGCCGTGCAGAAAGAAGGAACACCGTTCGTAGGTTTCCGTAACATGGAACAACTCAGCGAAAATCCTTACACGATGGACTTCGATATCCTTCACCGGCTCAAACAGAACTACCCGACGAAGATTGTCGTTGCGTCTATCATGGGGCAGAGCGAGGAAGAGTGGATTGAACTGGCAAAGATGGCAGAAGAGGCCGGCTGCGATGCAGTAGAGCTGAACTTCAGTTGCCCGCAGATGAAACTCTCCGGTCTGGGTTCGGATATAGGTCAGAACAACGAGTTGGTGCTTGCCTATACCGCGTTTGTATCGGAAGCCGTGCATATACCGGTTATACCGAAGATGACACCGAATGTGCAATCCTTGGCAAAGCCATCGCTGGCTTGTTACTATGGCGGAGCAAAAGGTATCAGCGCCATCAACACCATCAAATCGATCACGATGAGCCATGACGCCGAGGTGAGCAACAAGAAGACCGTGAGCGGTTATTCCGGCAAGGCAGTCAAGCCTATCGCGCTGAGAATGATCTACGAGATGACGGCTAACCCTATTCTGCATAAGGCCGGCATCGAGAAGCACTTGGATATCAGCGGCATCGGTGGTATAGAGACCTGGCGCGATGCGCTGGAGTTCATCCAACTCGGTTGCCGTAACGTGCAGGTCTGCACCGCCGTGATGCAATACGGCTACCGCATCATCGACGACCTGATTCTCGGATTGAAATCCTACATGCAGGAGCGCGGGATAGTCGAACTCAAGAAACTTGTTGGCGAGGAGTTGCCAAACATCGTGCTGCCGAGCAATCTTGACCGCGAGACGATGGTGTTCCCGAAGATCGATAGAGAGAAATGTATCGGTTGCGGACGTTGCTATATCTCCTGCAAAGACGGCGGACACCAAGCCATCACCTTTGGTGAGGACAGACAGCCGAAGATCATCGGAGCGAAGTGTGTAGGCTGCCATCTGTGCCGGCTCGTTTGCCCGACGAAAGCTATCGGGGTAGCGAAGAGAATGCCGAAGAGAGTTTAGAGTTTAGTGTTTAGAGTTTAGTGTTTAGAGATATGGGTAAAACGAAGAAGACACATCATGGTTTGTGGATACTGATTGTGGCGGCGGTAGTGCTGGAGGCTATCTCGTGCATCATGTATTTCTCCAGCCGTGCAGCCATCAGGCGCGAAGCCGAGCAACGTGTACAGAGCGAACTGCGCAAAGCGGAGTTGGAGATCAATGCCGTGACCATCGAGATGGAAGCCGCAGCAAAGATGCTCACCACCCTCGCCGAGCGGCATATCGACAATCCCGACTCCGTAGCCAATGCCACACACGTATTGTTGCAGACCATCAATCGTGTGAGCAGCGCGGGCGTTGCCTGTCAGCCGTATCTGTACCCGAAGAAAGGTCGCTGGTACGAGGTGTGCAGCAGCCGCGACACGTGTGACGGCAAGCCGTGTATCTACACGCGCGAGATAGGTAGCGCCAGCCACGACTACTTTGAGGCAGAATGGTACAAGAACGGACTGAGCATCGACAGTTGCTGGTGGTCGGAACCGTACTACGACGACTCCGGCGCACGCACGATGATTGTCAGTTGCACGCACCCTATACGCGACAAACAGGGGAACATCGTTGCCGTGACCTGCATCGACCTCTCACTCGATTACCTGCAAGACCTGTCGGAGTACCTGCAGATATACAAGGACAGTTACTACGCCATCCGCTCGCACGACGGGCTGGAGATCGTGCCGGGTGCAGATACAGTGCCCGGACGCAAGTACCACACCTACGACGAGGAGATTGATGCCACGGGCTGGCACATCTCCATCAAGATTCCCGAAGACGTGATCTTCGCCGACCTGAACCATATAGGTCGGATTGTCGGATTGCTGATGATTCTCGGTTTGGGACTACTGATCTTCATCGTTTGGCGTTCGGGACGCGACATGGTACTACTCGTCGAGACCACCGCCCGCAACCAGAAGATGGAGAATGAGTTGCAGATAGCCAGTGCCATTCAGATGGCAATGCTTCCGAAGGTGTTCCCGCCCTACTCCGACCACCCGGACATAAACATCTACGGCATGGTTGATCCTGCCAAAGAGGTAGGCGGCGACCTGTACGACTTCTTTATCCGCCACGACAAACTGTTCTTCTGCATCGGCGATGTGAGCGGCAAAGGTGTGCCGGCTGCGCTGGTGATGGCAATGACGAACTCGCTGTTCCGCAGCATCTCCGCCCACGAGGAGCAACCCGAAGAGATCGTGAGGCTGATGAACCAGGCTTTCACCGAACAAAACTCGCAGAACATGTTCCTGACGCTGTTCCTGGGAGTGTTGGATCTGCCAACCGGCAAACTCGACTACTGCAACGCCGGGCATAATGCGCCTATATTAGTGACGAAGGGATCACAGCCAAGCTTGGCTGTGGTCGCTAACCTGCCGATGGGTATAGTAGCAGACTTCCCGTATCAGGCGCAGAGTGTACAACTCAGCCGTGGCGACCTGCTGTTCCTCTACACCGACGGATTGACCGAAGCGGAGAACACGGAGCACGACCAGTTCGGCGAACAACGAATGACGGAAGTGCTGGCATCGCTCACCGACAGCCGACCGCGTCACGTAGCGGACACCATGCAGGCGGCAGTCGAAGCGTTTGTAGGCGACGCCGAACAGAGCGACGACCTGACGATGCTGGCTATCCGTTACCAGACTCCGGCTATCGTGATGCGCAACGACATTCAGCAGATACCTACCCTCGCCGAGTGGATTGACGATCTGGGAATACCGGACGAGCTGAACATGCCGGTGAACCTCGCGCTGGAAGAGATAGTGAGCAACGTAATGCTCTACGCCTACCCGCACGACAAGAGCGGACAAGTGTTCGTGGAGTGCAATAGACAAGAGCTAAGAGCTAATAGCCAAGAGCCAACAGCCAATGGCCAACAGTTGATCTTCACCATCACCGACTCGGGCATCCCGTTTGACCCGACGCAGAAAGGCGAAGTGGATATCACTCTGTCAGCCGAGGAGCGGGCAATAGGCGGTTTGGGTATCCATCTGGTTCGTCAATTGATGGACGAGGTTATTTACAGCCGCGAAGATGACAAAAACGTATTAACACTAATCAAGAGAATATGACAACCACAATCAGTAACAACGGCAATCAACTAATTGCCGCGTTCGCAGGCAGACTCGACACAGCTGCCGCCGTACAAACAGCCGAGGACGTCAAACCTCTGCTGGAAGCATCGAACAAAGAGATCATCCTTGACTGCACGGATCTGGAGTATATCTCCTCGTCGGGCTTGCGTATCTTCCTGACCGTTCGCAAAGAAGCTGCCCCACATGGCAACAAAGTGATCGTGCGCAACATCAACGCCGATATACGTCAGGTATTCGTTATGACCGGCTTTGTCAGCCTGTTTGAAATACAGTAACGGTGAAGGGTTAACGGTTAAAGGTTATGGATTTACACAGCGAAATGATATTGGCGGAGTACGATGCCAAGTTGCCGTTGATAGAACGCTTGCAGACGGTGGTGAAGACCACCCTGAGCGACGCTATCGACCGCAACGGGCTGATTGTCACAGCCGTCAAGACGCGCATCAAGACGCGCGAGAGTCTTGCCGGCAAACTGGCACTCAAGGGCAGCAAGTACCACTCCATCAATGACATAACCGATATACTCGGCGCACGTGTCATCACGTTCTACACCGATGATGTGGATCGTATAGCCGCTATGGCGGAAAAACTGTTTGACATCGATTGGGAGAACAGCGTGGACAAGCGCCGGTTGCACGATACCGACAGTTTCGGCTACAATTCGCTGCATTATATCTGCCGGTTGCCCAAGACCATCATTGATGACCCCGAACTGAACGCAATCCGCTTTGAGTTGCAACTGCGCACCACACTCCAACATGCCTGGGCGAGCATCAACCACGATATAGGCTACAAGACCGGCGTGGAGATCCCGCGCGAGTACCTGAGACAGATCAACCGTCTGGCGGGTATATTGGAGATGGCTGACGACGAGTTCAGCCGTATCCGTACGGAGATTACCGACTACCGCCGTCGTGTGCAGCAACTGGTGCAAAACGGACAACTGGACGAGGTTCACTTGGATGGCGACACGTTCCGCAGTTACCTGAACGCCCGACCGTTCGATTCACTCAACCGGCGCATTGCCGCACTCAATCAGGCAGAGATACAGGAAGTGCCGTTGGACAACTATCTGAGAGTGTTCATCGCATTGGACTGCAAGACCTTAGGCGACATCGATCAGATGAAAAAACGCTACGAGGAAGATGCCTACACGCTGGCAAGACATCAGTTGGGTAACACCGACCTCGACATTATCTCTTCGTCGGTCGGGATACAGAACATCTGCATCGTTTGCATCCTTGCCCAAGGCTGGGGCAAAACAGGTTTGACGCGTCTGTTCAACGCCCTGAACGGCGACAATCCGCAGAATGTTATGCTCGCGGATATGACCTACGAGCAAGCAAAGAATCTGCCATTTATGAAAAGTTGAGAATTAAAAGTTGAGAATTGACAGAATATGGAACCTATACGTATTGATTTGAATGACTACGAGCGCACGGGCGAAGGAGCCAATGGCGCAAGTTATAACCACAAGACCGACAAAAACATCATGATGAAGTTGTACCTGCGCAACTTCGAGTCGGCACGCACAGAACTGGAGATGGCGCGTAAGGTATATGATTTAGGCATCCCTTCCCCCGAACCCGGTGACCTGGTTACTGACGGCGAGCGGTTAGGCATTCGTTTTCGCCGCATCGAGGGCAAGAAGTCCTATTCGCGTGCCTGCGGCGACAATCCCGAGCGCACGGAGGAATATGCCCGCGAGTTTGCACAACTCTGCCTCAAGCTCCACAGCATTCATGTGGACACCACGCAGTTTGAGAACGTCAAAGACCGTCAATACAAGTGGCTGAAAGAGAACCCGTTCTTTACCGACGAAGAGAAAGACAAGCTGCGCGCTTTCATTGCCGCTGCGCCGGATAGCGACCGAGCTATCCACGGCGATCTGCAGTTCTCTAACGGTATATTTGTGGAGAAAGACGGCGTGCGTACACCCTACTTCATCGACCTCGGCGACTTCTGCTACGGCTACCCGATGTTCGACATCGGCATGGTGTATCTGTGCTGCAAACTCAACCACGAATCCTGGACGCTGGAGCAATACCACATGTCGAACGCCACGGCTGCAAGGTTCTGGGATGCGTTTGCCGAGGAGTATTTCCATTCGCCCGACTGCCCGATTGAGGGTTGTGGTCCCGGAGCAGATATCGAAGAGATAAACAAGACCGTACGGGTATATGCCGGATTGAAGACGCTGCTCATCGAGAGTTGTACGCATTGTCCGATGCCGGAGTTCCGCGCTGTGCTGGCGGAGTCAATACTGAAATAGACCGCTACGCTGAAAGAATAAAGACCGTTCACTTCGTTCACTGAAAGAATAAAGACTATTATGGCGAATAAGTATATGGATAGTGAGTTGCTTGATCGTGCGATTGTGTTCGCGGTCAAAGCGCACCACAACACCGAGCGTCGCGGCAAAGGATTCCCGTATATCGTTCACCCGATGGAGGCGGTGGAGATCGTTGCTACCATCACTCCCGACCAGGAACTGCTGGCAGCAGCTGCTCTGCATGACACCATTGAGGATACCGACGTAACCGTTGAGCAGTTGCGTGCAGAGTTCGGCGAACGTGTGGCGGAACTCGTACACTCTGAGAGCGACCAGCTGAACGGCGAGGTATTCACAGGCGGAGCAAACGAGGAAGAGACTTGGCACGCCCGCAAGAAGGCGGCTATCGACCGTCTGGCGGCAGCAAGTCATGATGCGAAGATCGTGGCTATGGGCGACAAACTCAGTAATATGCGCGCCATCTGGCGGGACTATCAGCAGAAAGGCGATGCATTATGGCAGATCTTTCACGTCAAGGACAAAGCCTCGCACGAATGGCATTATCGCGGCTTGGCGGCATCGCTGAGCGAACTGAGCGATACGTTTGCCTATCAGGAGTTCGTCAGGTTGATTGATGAAGTGTTTGGATAATTAGTTAAAATGGTTCACTTCGTGAACGTTAAATAGTTAAAATGGTTTTCTCCTGCGAGAAAACGTTAAGTAGTTAGTCTGTAATCCCTTTAACGTTTTGATGCAATCAAAACCATTTTAACCCTTTAACTCTTTAACAGAAAAACAATGCAAATTGTTTTTGAACATATAGATAACGCACGCGACATGGGCGGCATGACGGGTGCAGGCGGACGCAAAGTCCGGCTACACCGGTTACTACGTACCGCACATCTGCATGACGCAACGGACAACGACGTAGCGAGGCTCAAAAGGGAATATAACCTCTGCCGCGTGTTTGACTTCCGTTCGCTGGGCGAGAGCGAACACCAGCCCGACCGCGAGATGGAAGGTGTACAGCATCACTTGCTACCCACCATCGATATGCGTGCCGAGCAAGATACCGGCAAGCCTATACCCGAAGAGGCGTTCTTTGAACTCGACAAACATATCGTCAACTATTCGTTCTACCCCGAGGTGCAGAAGATGGCGGCAAACATGTACCCGTCGCTTATTCGCAGCGAATTCTCGCAACTGCAATATGCAGCGTTCCTGCGGCTGATTATTGAAGCGCCCGAGGACGGCGGAATACTCTGGCATTGTGCACAAGGCAAAGACCGCACCGGTTGGGGCGCTGCGTTTCTGCTATTTGCCTTGGGCGTGGATAAAGAGGAAATAATCGAGGATTTTGACCGCAGCAACGAAGCCTACGAGCCGATCGTACGCAAACTCAACCAAGATATACTCGACCGCGGAGGCGGGGCAGACGAGATGGCTGTTATTCAGGCATTCATGGGCGTGAGCACGCAGAACTTCATAAGAACACAAGAACTGATTGAGCGCGAGTTTGGCGGAATGAGAAAATACCTCAACGACTATCTGTTTGTGTCAGACGACGATATGCAAATAATACGGGAACGTTTTCTTGAATGAACGTTCCCGTACTTGTTTGCTTACCCTTTATTTCTTGGTAAGGTTTATTTCCCAGTAAGACTTATTTCTCCGCAAGATGACATTGCCACTTCCACGCGGAAGCAAGGATGTCAGCGGTCGGTGTGTCGGCACGCCAACCGAGTACCTCATTGGCTTTCTTGGGATCAGCCCACACCTGCTCGATGTCGCCCTCGCGACGACCGACAATCTGATACGGCAGTTTGACACCTGTCACCTCGATGAACGTGCGCACGATCTCAAGAACTGAGAGTCCGCGACCTGTACCGAGGTTGAACACCTCAACCTGCTCGTCGGCTACGCCGCTGAGCATTCGATCGACAGCCTTGACGTGTGCTTTGGCAAGATCAACGACGTAGATATAGTCGCGGATGCAACTGCCATCGGGTGTGTTGTAGTCATCGCCGAAGACCTTGAGTTCCTTGCGCAGACCTGCAGCGGTTTGCGTAACGAACGGCAGCAGGTTCTGCGGCACGCCGTTAGGCAGTTCGCCGATAAGTGCCGTGGGGTGCGCACCGATAGGATTGAAGTAACGGAGCAAGATAGCGTGGAGGTTAGCGTCGGCATGTGCCTCGTCGCGAATGATCTCCTCGTTGATCTGCTTGGTATTGCCGTAGGGCGAGAGTGCCTTCTGAATAGGCGCATCTTCGTTGACAGGCAGATGGTCGGAGTCCGGCTGACCATATACGGTGCAAGAGGAACTGAAGACGATATTGCGCACATCGTGCTTTTTCATGATCTCGAGCAGGGTGATGAGCGAGCCGATATTGTTGCGGTAATAGAGCAGCGGTTTCTCCACGCTCTCGCCAACAGCCTTGCTGGCAGCAAAGTGAATGACGGCTACGATGTCGGGATAGGCGGTGAACACCTTCTCCATTGCCTCCTGGTCGTTGCAATCAACCTGCGCGAAATCCGGACGTTCGCCTACGATAGCCTGAATGCCGTCCAATACGTCAATCGAGGAGTTGCTGAGGTTATCGACGATGGTTACTTTGTAGCCTTGTTGCATCAATTCGACGGTTGTGTGCGAGCCTATATAGCCTGCGCCGCCGGTTACGAGAATTCTTGACATAATCTCTGATTTTATGGGTTAATCAGCCAATATTGGCTGATGCAATTTAGAATAGCGGGCTGGGATAAACGCCTGCATCCACGAGCGACTGAATCTTATCGACTACCATCTGGCGGTCGTCAGCGTAGGTCACGCCAAACCACTTAGCCGGGGTGTCAAGTACCTCACACTTTGCCTTACCGGCCTTGATGAGGTCGTTGACCAGCGTCGGGATATAGAACTCTTTCTTGAGTTCCTGACCGTTCTTGGCGAGGAAATCCTTGAATGCCTCTTCGGAGTATTGGAAGTATTCCGGCGTGAAGCCCCACATGTTCATCGAAACGGGTGTGTGCTCATCCAGCGGGAAATCCTTACCGTCCTCGGTGAAGACGATCGTGCCATCCTTACGCTCGATGTTCGTGCGCTCTACGACATCGGTCAGGCAACGATTAGCGTCCGTCTGGCAAACGCCACGACTCACCGATCCGTGTTCGCTCAAGGTGTTGCAAACGCGGTAACCGACCATGCAATAGTGGTCTTTCTTGCCTTCCACACCCTCAAGAAAACGTGCAAGTACCTCGAAACTCTCCTTGCCGTAGAAGTCATCGGCATTGATGACAGCAAACGGTTCGTTGATGACATCCTTGCCCATCAATACGGCGTGGTTGGTACCCCACGGTTTGGTGCGCTCGGGATTATATGCACAGCCTGCGGGCACTTTGTCAAGACTCTGGAAGCAAACTTCGCAGGGCACTTTGTCGGCGTACTTGGCAATCACTACGCGACGGAAATCCTCTTCAAAATCCTTACGGATAACAAATACGACCTTACCGAATCCGGCACGCAAAGCGTCAAAAACCGAGTAATCCATGATGGTCTCGCCGTTGGGTCCCAGACCGTCCAACTGTTTCAATCCTCCATAACGGCTGCCCATTCCGGCTGCCAAAATAAATAATGTAGGCTTCATAACATTTTATCATTTAAACATTTACAATTTTGTCATTTATATAACCATTAATCCGCCAAAATTGGCGGATGCTGTCATTCCGAGGTGTCGATTACGATCTTGCCGGCAGGACCTTTCTTGTGTTTGAGCCAGAGACCATAAACCTCGCTGCAGTTGCCGGCAGTGATGAACGACTTGATATGGTTGTTCTTGATAAACGCCATAAGTTTGGCGAACTCATCCTGGGTGAGCAAGGACTGAATCTCAATCTTCTTCGTACCGCCGAAGCCTCCACGCACCTCATAGAGTGTGCAGCCGCGCACCAGCTCGTTGACAATATAATCACGAACCCGTTCGTATTCACTACTAATGATGCAAACACGTTTGCGCTTGGAGATAGAGGCGGTGAAGTAGTCGATCACAAGTCCGTTGATCCACGTACCGATAAGTCCGATGACCACCATTCGGAAATCGTTGATCAGGAACGCCGAGCAGCAGATGATAGCTCCGCCGATGGTAACGGACATGCCGATGTCGAAGTGCAGATATTTGTTGATGATCTTCGCGAGGATATCCAAGCCGCCGGTGGAAGCATTGATACTGAACTCAATAGCCTGGCACATCGACAACAGGAACACAAAGCACACCAAGTCAAACCACACATCGCCCATGCCTAATCCGCCGGACATAACTGTGTCGCGAACCTGCTCAAGTACCTCCCCTGCCCTACTGAGCAAGTAAGGGTTGCCGTTGGGGTCAATGACCGATTCACCGGCTTGCAGACGCGAGAGGATATCGGGGTTCTCGATAACCTTGTGCGTGAAGTTGGTATAAGGATATATTCGATCCCATGCTTGCGTGAGCGGACCGAGAATCATCGCTGTATAGACTGTCTTTGCACCAAACTCGTTGCCAATAAGCAGAAACGCCAACAGCAAGAGGAAGGCATTGATGCCCATTACCAGATACGAGAATGTATCGGCATCGCCGCCGATCATCGTGTTGATGACGATGCTAAGACCGGAGATCGTACCAATAATCAGGTGCGAGGGCATAAGGAAATAATAGACTGCCGCTGCCCCGACAGCAATGCCGAACGTCATGATGATGAGCTCACGCCAGAACTTTTTCGTTCCGAGCGCGTGCAGAAACTGTTGTCCCTGCTCCAGCCAGTATTGTTTGGTAAAGTGTTCGTTCATGGTATATAGCTTCGCGTTTATGGGTTGGCGATGACGAATTTCGCCGTGCGCCGGGTGAGTTGACTGAGTAGAATCGTTCGTCCTTGTCGTTCGTGCTCAATGAGTTCGGGCGTTGTACCACGGATAGTGAGTAACGACAGGTGCTCGTTGTACGTCACGGCATATTGCTCGCTAAGCAGTTGGATGGCTTTCTTGAGGTTGCGTGAATTATCCACGCAAACAGATATTGTCACAGCTGACGACTGAATGAGCGAAACCTTCAAGCGGCATCGCCCGATGATATCAAAGATGTGCGTCAGGCTATCCTCCAGCACAAACGAGAAATCCTTGGCGCGCATCGTGATAAGTACCTGCTCCTTGCGCCAGATATACACGGGTACATTGACCGGCTTGGTTGGTGCAGACTTGATGATCGTTCCCGGCAATTCGGGCTGCATGAACGGACGAACGAAGAGCGGGATCTGCTTATTTTCCAGCGGTCGGATAGTCTTCGGGTGAATGACCTGTGCACCGCTATACGCCAGTTCAACTGCCTCAAAGTAGTTCAGTTCGGGGATGAGAACGGTATTCTCCTCCAACCGCGGATCGGCATTAAGGATGCCGGGTACGTCTTTCCAGATCGTTACGCTCTCTGCATCCAAGTAATTCGCAATCAATGCAGCGGTATAGTCCGATCCCTCACGTCCTAAAGTTGTCCGGTGACCCGTTGAAGTACCTCCGATAAATCCTTGTGCTACGACGACGCGCGGACGATACGGATCGTGCCAAGCGTGTTGCACTCGCTGAGCCGAAGCCTGCATGTTGACCACCGCCTCTCGGAATGAGCCGTCGGTGATGAGCAGTTCGGGCATATTCCACAGTTGCGCAGAGATACCAACCTTGTTCAGGTAAGCAGCGACGATTGCCGTGGACATCAACTCGCCGACCGAAACGATGGTGTCGTACAGGTCGTCATAAGCCGCGTCCCTGGCATTACGATGTGCCAGCACAGCGCCTAACACATCATCGGCAACGACCTCTTGCACCTTGACACCCAATTCATTAGCAATCTGCTCGTGATATGCCAGCAGTTCTTTCCACCTGCTATTCACAGCCTGTTTGTCGCCCTGCCCTATTGTCTCGACAATGCGCTCCAAGGCGTTGGTTGTCTTACCCATAGCGGAAACGACCACCACCAGATCGTCCGTCGTCTGACGAACAATCTCCGTGAGGTTCTTTACTCCCTGAGCATCCTTAACGGAAGCACCACCGAACTTGAAAACACGCATTGTTGTTAGGATTCAGATTTCAGGATTCAGTATTCAGAAGTCAGATATCACTGGTCGAGATTAGCCATTTGTATAGCGGTTACAGCGCCTTCGATGCCTTTGTTACCAAGTCGACCGCCGGCACGATCGAGTGCCTGCTGCTTGTTGAGCGTAGTGAGCACCGAGAAGATGACGGGGCAACGACCTTCGGCATTCAGAATCGTCACGCCCTGCGTAACCGACTGACACACATAATCGAAATGCGGCGTATCGCCTTGGATGACACAGCCGATGACGATGATAGCGTGCGGTTTTTCGCGGTTCATCATCACGCGTGCAGCGTAGGTCAGTTCGACTGTTCCGGGCACATGCGCGATGGAGATATTGTCCTCATCCACGCCGTGCTTGAGGAGCGTCTGACGCGCACCTTCCGCCATCGCAAACGTGATGTCGCTATTCCAATCCGCCACTATAATTGCATAGCGCTGATGTTTGAGCACATCAGCGCCAGGCAATACATTGGGATCATATTGACTTAAATCCGTAGTCATTATTCAGCCAGAGCAATGAATTTGTCAATATCCTGAGCCTCAGCAGAAGCGGGATAGTTGTTCTTGATCGACTCAAACGCCTTCTTGGCAGAAGCCTTCTTGCCGAGCTCGAGATAAACGATACCGGCTTTCTTCAGGCTCATCGGAGCGATGATCTCGTTGCCGCTCTTGGCAGCAGACTCAAAAGCTGATACAGCTTTGTTGTACTCCTCCAATTGCACATAAGCATCGCCGAGCAACTGATGAGCTGCCGGAGAGATATTGGCATCTTTGGCTTTGAACTTCTTCAGGTTAGCAGCAGCCTGCTCGTAGTCGCCGAGCTGATAGTAGCAGATACCTGCGTACAGAGCAGCCAGTTTGCCCTCCTGGAAATAGCCGTACTTGGCGGCAATCTCCTCGAAGCCGAGGCACTCAGCCTCATCGCCGTGCAACGCCTTCTCGAAATCGCCTTGTGCAAAATACACAACAGCCTTGGCGTTCTCGTTGCTTGCCTCAACGTGCTTGGGCTTAATCACGTACGTGTTAAGCAGCACCCACGCAAACACCAACAATACTACGCCGAATACTGTCCATTCGATAGCGTTTTGATTTTTCTCGATCCACATCCCTGCGGTAGAGAGTGATTCTTGTACATTTTCGAGGTTTTGATCCTCTTTCTTAAATTCGTTTTTTGCCATAATATTTTGTAAATTTTATATTCTTATTCAGCGCTTTTCTTGCACAAATTTCTATCGCGCACAAATCGGACTACAAAGATACAAAAATTTTTGCATATTTGCAAGAGTTAAGCAACTTTTTTTTAAAAAAAGTTATTTCTTCTCGAAATATTGCTCACGCGAGTATAATATTGCCTCTGCTTGACGCAGCGGATTGCGCTTTTTTTGTCCGGGTGCAAACACAAACACTTCAGCCGTCACAACACGTGCATTGACCGGATCAAGCCAGGTGTGACTGACGTACGGTCCCCCCATTGCCTCGCCGCCTTTCATCTTCCACAAGCCTCGTACTTCTGCAGTGTAAGTGCTATCAATAGTCAGCACACGCAGTTCCGGCGGAAAGACTTTGTACTCCGTGCCCATGTGCGAGCCCTCTACTCCGGCGGAGATAAGCGGCGCAAGCACCTCATCGCGTTTGGCGTTCAAATACGACAAGGTGAACGTCTCGCTGTCGGTATAAGGATAACTGTACACAACCAGGTCACGACGCAACGAACCTTTGTTGTTGCATGCCCACAGAACATGCGTATTGGCGGTAAGCCCGAAAGTGGTAGTTGCCTCAAGCACGGTATCCATAAGCAGCATATAGTCGTTTGGAACCAACATATCGCACGCAAAACTCCTGTTCAGGCGAGCACGGATATCCTTGTCGGTAGCGGCGCGATAGAACCGCAGTTGACGAGTCATCTCTTGATTGACAAACCAGTTACGCACTTCCACGCCATGCTCCAGCCAGAAGGTCAGAAACTCGTCCGCCGAAGGCGCTTGCACACGATAGACCGCTTGCGGCGTGGACCACACCTCACGTTGTGCTTTCGGCTTGACCTGCGTGTAACGTTCGCTGTCGATATCCACCCACAAGATGTTTCGCGTCGGCTTGAGCATATTATCGAACAGCGCCGGTGTAACCTGCATCAACTTGAAGTACGCCTCTTTCTGCGGCATGCAGGGCATATCTGCCCCAAGTATAGCACGTACGGCGTCATAGAGAGTGGTTATATCCTCCACGTAACTGCTGCCGTCATTGGTCTGCAACTGCGCCTGACGCACTTGTTCCAATTGCTCAGCCGTTAGCGGTGCATTGGGGATAACTACCAGACACTCATAGATCGAGCCGGTAGCCGATGTCAGCGTTCGTCCGCCTTGATTACCACAACCGGCAAACAGCACAAGCAGCAAAACGCAAAATGAAATGATTGTTATACGTTTCATATCTCAAAATTTACCAACGTGAAGAGGTGACAATCCGAAGTGCCGTCGAATCCTCGGCATTCGGCTCAGCCATAATCAAATAACATGCAGACAGCGAATCCGCCTCAATCATCAGCAATGCATCTTCCTCGCCAAGCACCATGCACGCTGTGGCCAACGCATCAGCCCGCATACAACTGTTGCTGCGCACCGTTGCGGACAACAACGAGTGTTGCACAGGATACCCCGTACGCGGATCAATGGTGTGCGAGCGTTTCTGTTCGCCGTCGTAGTAAAAGTTGCGATAATTACCCGAAGTCGCCAAGGCTATATCCGTTGTTTCTATTACATTCTGCACCTCATTTGTCGTGCCTGATGCATCGTCAATCGGACGAGTGATACCTATTCGCCACGGTTTTCCCTGTGAATTCTTACCTTTGGCAACCACCTCGCCGCCTATATCGACAAGGTAGTTTGCGCAACCGTTGCGTTGCAGCAAGGCGGCTATCACATCACAACTCTGCCCTTTGGCTATTGCTCCGGCATCAATCTGCACACACGGATCGTACTTATGCAGGTACACTGCTTGCAATTCGATCTTATGCATACCGACATGAGGCAAGAGACTATCAACCTGCTCCTGTGTGACATGTGCTCTGTTCTTTAGCCCAAAACCCCACAGGTTAACCAGTGGCGCAACGGTTATGTCAAACGCTCCGTCAGACAAGCGATTAACATCCACCGCCGTACGGTACATTTGCACAAAGCAGTCATCCACCACGCTATCCGCCCCGGCATTGATGCGGCTGATGGTGGATTGCGGATTGAACATGCTCATCGAGCCGTCAAACGCGGCAAACGCCTCTTTGATAGAATCATGCAAATCGCTAACGCTCTCATATTGGATAGCGTAATACGTGCCGAACACATAGCCCTTGTTGGCATGATAGGACGCTTTGGGCTGATCGGGAATAACGAGCAACACGACTGCCACAAGGGCAATCAATGCAGTAGATATGAGCAGTTGTTTGCGCGACATATCAGAACCAAACGCCAAGTCCTATGCAACCGTTAAGTTTCTGCGTATAGAGTTTTTCATCGCCGGCAGCATTTATATAGGCATTATCTTTGTCAATACCGTCCGGATTGAGCATTCCTTGTGCAAACAAGTCCAAAGTAACCGCATCAAACTCCCACTCTTTGGTCAGTTTGACACTCAGGTTGGTTACTGCAAACTTACCGTTGCCGTATAGATCACTCGCCCAAGGAGACATGCCTACTTGTCCGCCTAAAGTCAAGCCGATGTTTTCCCAAGTATAGTCATAACCCAATTCGATATACGTACTCCACGCACGATGCGGATCGTCGTTTTCATCCCACACAAAGTCATTTCCGGCGATAGTGGTGTACCAATTGATATATGCACCTTGCCCAAAGAAATGGTCGAAATTATATCCAAACCAAAACTCCGTTGTACTGGTATTTTCTTTAGCAATAATATCATTCATGCTCTGCCACGAGAAGAAATTGCTACCATCACAATAGTAGTAATGGGTGAATCCTACACTGGCACCGTACGCAGTGAAGCGAAGCATGACATCCAACTCCGGCATAAAACGGGTGTTTGGATTGATTACACTGCCCGATTCTGAATCGAGATATGTAGGTAAGCCCTTTTTGAACTTCCAATCGGATGCTCCGATATTTCCCCAAACACCTGCGCGGAACTCGATGGCTTCGTCTTGTGCATTAAAGCCAATCTCCAAATCCGGTTGGAAACTCAGACCACCGTTATACTGTCCACGCCATAAATACGCCGACACAAGCTCTGCGCCGGCATCATAAGCAAAATCCACGGCTTTCAGTTCAGGAGTAATCAACATGGCAATGAGAGCCATGAATAGTGTACATTTTTTCATTCTTTTTTGTTTTCGTTATTTGTTAATTATGATTGTTATTTTTTAATTCCATGTTACGCCGGCATGGATATTCCACAGCGGCTGCATGCTACTTGGGTTGAGTACAATCACTCCGCCAATGTCCACGGCACAATGATCCGCTACCCGCCAGGACTTACTCAGTTCGACAGACAGATTTACAACAGAAAAGTTTTTCTCAAAGCCTGTGTACAAACTCTTCCAAGGTGTCACGCCAATTACTCCGGAGAGCACTATATCATGAGGCAATGGTTGATCATAGCGCGCCTCGATATACGTTGAGTACGCACGTTTCAATTCTCCGCCGACCAGGTAGCCGTCTCGTCCGAACGTACGCGTACACCACATCAATCGCAAGGGCACCCGGTCGGATATACGGTATATCACGCGCCATTCGGTTGTTATACCTCCGCCTCCCGGTGCAAAATTCCCGTAGTCAAAGAACCGCGAACGATGACCATCCGCATAACGGTCGAAGTAGTACATTTGCATGAATAAGACCTTAAAGCCCTTATACTTATACCCGAGGGAGATATCCACCTCCGGATTGATGCCCGTAAGGGAATGGCCCTGTGCATCTTTTTTGCCCCACTGGTAGTTCGTTGTGCCTACATTCCACCACATATTGGCAAAGAACCCGTAGAAACTGACCTCTGCCTCCGTTTGAAAACTCAGTCCACCACAATACAATCCACGCCATATATAGTTTGCATCCAATTCAGCATGTGCGTACCACGAAAAGTGAGAACGGGCAGAACTTACTTCAGCCAATTGTACACTATCGGTCTGCGCAAAGCTTCGTGATGCAAACAAAGAGAGCATCACTCCCACCAATACGGGAAGAGTGAGCCCTCGTTGTCGGTATCCCCATGCATGGAGCGAGGATATCATCTCGCAAGCGGCTTAAATGTTGTTTTTGGTTTCCCACGCAATACGCAGGGCAACCTCAAGGATGCGGGTGTCACCCAGCATCACTATACCACCATCCGGCCCCGGCTCGATGTGATAGCCGGCCTCTGCCGAACCACTTCCGTTGAAATAAGCGCGAACTTCATCACCGCTTATTCCTAACTCAGCAGCAATCTTATCCATGCTGCCGTGGGGCAGACTGTCCTTCACTTCACGAAGGCGATTAAATGTTGTACGTGTCATATGTATAATTATTTAGTTTATATTTGCTTTATTTTGTTGTTCACGCAACTGTGTACTGGATATATCAAACAGCGGTGCGTTCTCCAACAAATGTATTTCTGCTTGCGTGTTTGCTATTTCCCGCTTTATATCAGTCATTCCTTCTTTGCCTCGCGGGTAAACAAAGATCGGAAACGTCTTTTGTATATACTCCCACTCTCTCCACTGCCGGCGAATATTCCAGTTATCTTGCCCGATAAGCAAGGCGAACCTGTGTTCGGGGTAGGCTTTTTGCAATTCGCGTAGGGTGTTGGCGGTATAAGACGGTCTTGGCAAACTGAACTCAAAGTCACTCACGCGCACATGGCATATACCACTTTTGGGCTGCTCGGCTTGCAGACGTTCGATCTCACGCCTTGCTGCTTGCAACCGAACTTGTTCGTCAGCCAACACACTTTGCTCTTTCAGCGGATTGTTCGGCGTAACCATCAGCCAAACCTCATCTACCTGCGTGTGTTCCGCAACCCACGTTGCCAGACCTGTGTGCCCGAAATGCAGGGGATTGAACGAACCACCGTATATCGCCACAAGCATTGTCTTCTCGTTTTATCTCCTACCCGATAAACGCTGCTATCTCCTTATCCAGCGCAGCCTTGGTGGCGTTGAGGTCGTCGTTCACCAATATGGTGTCAAACAACGGTGCATCAGCCAATTCAATCTCTGCTTTTGCCAAGCGCTCTTCGATCTTCTCCGGCGAATCCGTACCGCGTTTGGTCAGACGCTCACGCAGCGCATCTATCGACGGCGGAGCGATGAAGATTGCCCGGGCTTTGTCGCCAAACAGCCGCTTGACATTGATTCCGCCCTTGACATCTATATCGAACACCACATGATGTCCGGCACTTTCGATGCGGTCTATCTCCGATTTAAGCGTACCGTAGTACGTACCTTTATACACCTGTTCCCACTCGACAAAAGCATCGTCACTGATCAGTTGCTCAAATCGCTCGGGAGAGATAAAGTAATACTCCCTACCGTCTTGCTCCTTGCCACGCGGAGCACGGGTCGTAGCACTGATACTGAGTTCCATATCCTGACGTGTGTCAAGCAGATGTTGTACCAGTGTTGATTTACCCGAGCCGCTCGGAGCTGAAAAAATTAAAATCATAAGCCTTACGAATCAATGATTTAGCCGGTTTATTGCGATTAGAAGAAATCGCACATGCAGACCTTATACAACTGTTGCTTACGATAGTATTTGCCAAAGTCCAATGGTACACTCCACAGACTCACGCTGAATCGTATTCCCACACTTGCACGGTGATACTTCTTGACGAGCGGTGTTTCGCCTATCTCGCCATCGTGCATCGTTACGCCATTGGCATAGTTGGCTTCCATTACGGAGGTGTACTCGCGACGGAACACAGGATTACCGGTGTGCTCGTCGGTTGCATAACGCCACATCATCAGCGAGGTATTGTCCGTAACCTTAGGCGTGTAGCCGATCGGATCATATTCCGCATATACACCGATAGCAAAGTCCGTGTTGTCACCGATCTTGAAACTGTAGTTCAAGTCGAGCATTGCTGTAAGATGCAGGTTGTACAAGGGGAAAGCATCCTTCGACAGCGTATTGATGCCATTCACCGTACGAGCTACGTTGCCGGCTGTAGTGATCGGCTCATAGATGTCCTCGGTAGCCACGTCATCCGTCTGGGGATTGATTGTTCCTGAGTTGGGTATAGTCACATCGGTGTCAGGATAATACAGCTTCAAGTTCGCATTGCGAACGCGCTGCCAATAACATCCGTGAACAGGGATACCGAATCTCGCACCGATAAACATGCTGAAATCGCCCACGAACAGACCTAACTGAACCGGTACGGACGCAATAATCATTTGTTGGGTCTCAGTAAATCGCTGGAGATTATACTGATAGTCAACTTCCATATTGTTCGGTTCGTAACTACGCGGAACAATGTAGTGATCCGAGAATCCGGGCAGCGCTTGCAAGATTTGTCCTTGCCCGTCTTCAGCAAGCAGCTCACCCTTGAAATTTTTACTGGAGTTGCCTACAAACGTACTTGCAGCGACATCAATACCCAATCCTACGCGCGCGCCTATATAATAAGGTGACCTGTACTTGTACGAGAAGTCCATTCCCACATTATAGTTAGGCAGCGGCGTTCCGTAATCGGAATTGTAATGCAATACATTTGCACCTACACGTGCAGCGTACTCAAAAGCATGTTGACCACGTGCGGTTTGCACGCCAAGCACGGCTACGCACACCAGAAGTGATATGCGTAACCAAGCTCTGCGTTTTGCTGATTGTTTTACCATTGTGTTGATAACATTCGTTGATAACTCTTGTAGCGCCATTGTGCATTCTCCTTGGCGGCATTGAACAGTTCGTCAGCCTCCTTCGGATATTGCTTCATTACGCTTGCAAAACGAACCTCACCCTTGAGATAGTCAACAAACTTATCCCATTGAGGCTCTTTTGAATCGAATTGGAACGGGTTCTTACCTTCCGCCTCGAGCATCGGGTTGTAACGCCACAGATGCCAGTAGCCGCACTCAACAGCTTTGGCTTCCTCAGCCTGGCTCTTGCCCATTCCGGCTTTCAAGCCGTGGTTGATACACGGAGCATAAGCGATGATGAGCGAAGGTCCGGGATAAGCCTCTGCCTCACGGATAGCTTTGAGGGTCTGAGCCTGGTCAGCACCCATAGCGATCTGTGCAACATAAACATAACCGTAGGTTGTGGCGATCATGCCAAGATCTTTCTTGCGTACACGCTTGCCGGCTGCAGCGAACTTAGCGATAGCGCCGATAGGCGTAGCTTTCGAAGCCTGACCGCCTGTGTTGGAGTAAACCTCGGTGTCGAGTACAAGGATGTTCACATCCTCGCCCGAAGCGATCACGTGGTCGAGTCCGCCGTAACCGATATCGTACGAAGCACCGTCACCGCCGATGATCCACTGGCTGCGTTTAACAATATGATCTTTGTATTTGAGGATCTCTTTGCAATCGTCGCAGCCGCAAGCTTCCATGGCTTTCACCATCGGCTCGTACAGACGCTTGGTTACCTCGGCGCTGTTCTTGTTCTCAATCCACTCCTTGAACATCGCTTTCAGTTCATCGGAGCACTTCTCGCACTCCTGAGCCTTAGTCATGAGGATAACGAGACGCTCTTTGATCTTCTTGTGAGCGATCTGCATGCCCAGACCGTACTCGCAGAAGTCCTCGAACAGCGAGTTCGACCAAGCAGGGCCGTGACCCTTCTCGTTCGTGGTGTAAGGAGTAGAAGGTACAGAGCCGGAATAGATAGAGGTACAACCGGTTGCGTTGGCAGCAATCTCACGATCGCCGAAGAGTTGGCTGATAAGCTTCAGATACGGAGTCTCACCGCAACCCGAGCAAGCGCCCGAGAACTCGAACAGCGGCGTAGCAAACTGCGAGTTCTTAACGTTAGCCTGGATGTCTACGAGGTCTTGTTTGCTCTTCACCTTGTCGGCGCAGTACAGCCAGTTCTCAGCCTCAGACTCTTGTCCCTCAAGCGGAACCATGCTTAGAGCCTTGCCTGTCTTCGGGTTACCCGGGCAAACATCGACGCAGTTGCCGCAACCGAGGCAGTCCATAACGCCAACCTGAATACGGAAGTGCATTCCCTTCATGTTAGCCGGAGCCTTGATCTCGATGGTGGCAGCGTTGAAGCCCTTCTTCTCTTCTTCGTCAAGCACGAACGGACGGAGGCAAGCGTGAGGACAAACGTACGCACACTTGTTACATTGGATACAGTTCTCGGGATTCCAAACGGGAACGAACGCCGAAACGCCACGTTTCTCAAACTTGGCAGTACCCGAAGGCCATGTGCCGTCAGCAACCTCCTTGAAGGCGCTTACAGGCAGCAGGTCGCCGTCTTGTGCATTGATCGGGCGAACCACTTTGTTGACGAACTCTGTGCCATCCTTGGGTGCTACAACATCAGCCGCAGCGTCAAGTTTCGACCAAGCTTGGTCGATAGCAAGTTCTTTGTACTCACCGCCACGATCCACAGCAGCGTAGTTTTTGTTGACTACATCCTCGCCCTTCTTGCCGTAGGACTTAACGATGAAGTGCTTCATCTCCTCAACGGCTTTCTCTACAGGTATAACGCCCGTGATGCGGAAGAAGGCGGATTGCAGAATCGTGTTGGTGCGGTTGCCCAAACCGATTTCCTGAGCAATCTTCGTTGCGTTGATATAGTAAACTTTGATTTCGTTGTCAGCGAAATATTTCTTTACTTTGTTCGGCATGAACTTCACCAGTTCCTCGCCCTCGTAGATGGTGTTGAGCAGGAACGTACCACCTTTCTGTAAACCGCGTGTAACGTCGTACATGTGCAGGTACGCCTGTACGTGGCATGCAACGAAGTTCGGGGTGGTAACCAGATAGGTCGAGTGAATAGGCTCGTCGCCGAAACGCAGGTGTGAGCAAGTAAAACCACCGGACTTCTTCGAGTCGTACGAGAAGTAAGCCTGGCAGTATTTGTCAGTCGTGTCACCGATGATCTTTACGGAGTTCTTGTTTGCACCAACGGTACCGTCAGCACCCAGACCGTAGAACTTGGCTTGGAACATTCCCTCGCCACCCATAGCGATCTCTTCGCCAACCGGCAGAGAGGTGAATGTTACGTCATCTACTATACCTACCGTGAAGTGGTTCTTGGGCTGCGGGAGAGCGAGGTTCTCGAATACAGCCAACATCTGTGCCGGCGTGGTATCGTTCGAACCAAGTCCGTAGCGACCGCCTACAACGAGGATGTCTTTGAGTCCGAGTTCGCTCAATGCGTCTTTTACGTCGAGGTACAACGGCTCGCCGTTAGCACCCGGCTCTTTCGTACGGTCGAGCACGCAGATACGTTTTACCTTGGCGGGCAGCGCCTCTTTCAGGAACTTCAAGCTGAACGGACGATACAGGTGAACATTGATCAGACCGAGTTTCTTACCCTTGGTAGCCTCGAAGTCGATAACCTCGCGGATAGCCTCGCAAGCCGAACCCATGCAGATGATGATGTTCTCGGCATCCTTGTCACCATAGTACGAGAACGGACGATACTTACGACCGGTGATCTCGCTGATCTTGTCCATATAGTCGCTAACGATGTCCTCAACGCCGTTGTACCAGCTGTTGCATGCCTCACGGTGTGTGAAGAATACGTCAGGGTTCTCAGCCATTCCGCGCATTACAGGGCGCATCGGGCTCAGAGCACGCTCACGGAACTCCTGAAGTGCCTTCATATCTACCAGCGGACGCAAATCTTCCATATCCACTACCTCAACCTTCTGGTACTCGTGCGAGGTACGGAATCCGTCGAAGAAGTTCAGGAACGGTACGCGGCTCTTGATGGTAGCCAGATGGGCTACGCCGGCGAGATCCATTACTTCCTGCACACTGCCTTCTGCCAACATAGCGAAGCCTGTCTGACGGCAAGCCATAACGTCTTGGTGGTCACCGAAGATACAGAGCACGTGGCTGGCAAGCGTACGAGCTGAAACATGGAAAACTGTCGGCAGCAACTCGCCGGCAATCTTGTACATGTTCGGGATCATCAGCAACAAACCTTGCGATGCGGTGAACGTAGTTGTCAGCGCACCTGCCTGGAGTGAACCGTGTACAGCACCTGCTGCACCACCCTCACTTTGCATTTCTTGTACCAGAACAGTCTCACCGAACATGTTCTTGCGGCCTTGAGCAGCCCACTCATCCACGTTCTCCGCCATAGGGGACGACGGAGTGATAGGATAGATCGCGGCAACCTCGCTGAACATATACGCGATGTGCGCAGCTGCAGCGTTGCCGTCCATTGTCATAAATTTCTTTTCTGCCATATTATTGTTTCTTTTATTTCTTGATTAAACATCGATAAAACCCCGATAAGACCCTGAGTAAAGTCTAGGATTACCCCGATAAACTACCGATATACCTCCGACTTGCCCTCGATTATCCTGTACGTTTTTTCTTAATACAGGAATCCGAAGAGCCAGAGAGGTATAGCGTTTCCGCGACCGTACTCGATGTTCGCCACAGCTGTCGGACGAATCGGTGTACGAACCGGCATCTTCTCCTTGACGTCGAAGTAGTGCTTGCCGTCGATGACAAACATCGCGTTACGCTCGGTCGAGTTGATCTTGTGGCACGAGTGTATCGAGTTGTAGAAGAACGTCTCAGCAATATCCTGCGGCGTGATGTCGCGTGCAAAGTTCATATACGCCAAGTTCGTGTTCTGCAGATAAACCTTGCTCGGCTTGCTGGGGAAGGTCTTGCCCTCGTCGTAGAGCAGGTTGATGAGGCGTGCACGCTGCATGTAACCCAGATAGTTCATTGTCGTTGCGCGCGATGTCTCGATCTGCTCGGAGAGTGTGGATACGTTCGGCACGTACGGAGCATTCTCCATAAGCAGGTATAGCAGTTTGCGTATCTTGTTCAGATACGGCACATCAATCTGCTTGATAATGAGCACATCAACCTCCAGCGCCATGTTCATCGTGCGCAGCAGTTCTTCGCTGAAGTTCCTGTTCTCCAAGTACGACGGATAGTAGCCATGATGCAGGTAGGCATCCATATACTGCTGCGGACGGACCTGGCTGAGCACCTCACGGGCGATGAGCTCGTGGTGCTGCAGGATATCATCCAGCGAATACGTATCCAATTGCACATGTGCCTGCAAGTTCAGGTACTCACGCAGCGAGAATCCGCGCAGGTTGTAGATCTTTACAACCCCGTTCAACTCTTTGGCTTCCTCGCCCTCGAGCTCCATTACCGGCGATGCAGTGAACACGATATGCAAGGCTTTGTGCTTGTCGTGGCACACGCGCAATTCGTGCATCCAGTTCGGGTACTTGAATACCTGGTCGAGCAGCAAAGTCTTGCCGCCCTTCTTCACGAACTCCGATGCAAACTCGGTGATTGAGTGGCGTGAGAAGTAGAAGTTGTTGAAATTCACGTACAATGTTTCTCCCGGAGCCTCGTGGGGCAAACGACGGGATTTTTCGCGGGCATAAGCCAACAGGAAGTCGGTTTTGCCGACACCACGACCGCCTTTGATCGCAATCAAACGATCGTTCCAGTCAATCTCGTCCATCAACTGACGCCTCATGGGCACTTGTACGTGCTCTATCAGATACTTGTGTGTTTGAATAAATGGATCTAACATATTACTATATTTGGTAATAGATGGGTTTTGCTATACGCGTATTTATCTATTTTTAATACAATTTTATACAATTGAAATATTGAGTTTACACAATTCGGCTGCAAAGATACAAAAAAAAAATGATATTTGCAAGCATTTTGCAAAAAAAATGTTACAAAAATGAAAAATCGTGCAAAATAATTGCTTAAAAGCATTATTTTTTGTACCTTTGCGCCCGATTTGACAGTCAAACGCCTCAAATTTTTCATTTCGAATGCAACGAATACAATCTATAGATATACTCAAACTCTTCGCCATGTTCCTGGTCATCTGGGGACATTGTGTTCAGTTCATGCTCACGTCTGACTATCTTGACGAACCGGCGTTTGTGTATATCTATTCGTTTCATCTGCCGTTGTTCTTCATGATCTCGGGATTGTTTGTGCACAATGAGCAACTTTCGCCAAGCGCTTGCGGACAACAGCTGCTCGTCAAGGCACGCCAACTGTTGCTGCCATGCTTGAGTTGGGGACTGCTGATGAGTGCCGGCAATCTGGTGCAATCCTTGCTGAGCGGCACGCCTTCCGTCCACTCGCTGACCGACACTTTGGTGAACAATTTCTGGTTCCTTAAGTCGCTGTTTGTCTGCTTCTTGCTGTGGTATGTTTCTATCACGTTTCTGCGTCGCCGTTGGCTCGCGTTGATCGTTTCGCTGCTCATCAGCCAGTGCATCACGGAGTGGTCGGTGCAGTGGTCGTATCCAACGTTCGCTATCGGCATCGCCATCGCTCCTTACCTGAGTCGGATTCGTCAGTATCGCCACCGGATTGCACTCATCGCCCTAATCATCGGCGGGGTGCTACTCATCTTCTGGAACCGCTCGCACTTAACTATACCATCCGTTTATACATGGGCTGAACTTGCGCCTCAGACTGTGCTTGCCAATATCGGTATGCGGCTGTACAAAATCGCCGTCAACATTGCCCTCAGCCTTGGGTTGATTGCTCTGTTCTTAGGACTTGAATCGCGTCTGCAATTGGCGAGCCAACCTGCTGTTTTAGTGCGCTTTGCGTCGTGGGGCAAGTTGACGCTCGGCATCTATATCATCCACACGCTGATCATCATCGTGCGCGAGCGGTTGTGCCCTGATCTGCTGTGTTGCGACAGCCTTAATCCGTGGCTGTTTAATACAGTAATAGCACCGCTTACGGCTGCGATGCTACTACTTGTTTCGGTCTATGTGACGCAAGGGATTATGCGTCTGCCTCGTCTTTCTTTCTTCTTGCTCGGTACGCCATGGCGCAAGCGGCAATCAGCGTAAGCAGGAACACTGCCATGCACGCCAGCGCCAGCATGTCGCCTTTCTTCACCGCTTCGGGGTCGAACACCATTCTCAGTTGATGTTCGCCTGCGGGTACACGCGCTGCGCGTAACATATAATCTACGCGCGCTAAGGCTATCTCGTTGCCTTGTTCGTCGTACAAGTGCCAGCCGTGAGGATAATAGATCTCCGAGAACACAACCACTCGCTCGTTCGTAAGGCTCGTTCGATAGGTCAGTTCGTTCGGCTTGTAGGTGAGGAACTCCACTCTATCCGTTTCGCTTGCGGTGTTGTCGCCTGCCAAGATTTGTGCAAACGGCTCATCTACCACCGCCACGTGCTTGAGGTCAACTTGGTTGAGCGCCTCTATCTCCTCATTCGGCGTGTTTACTTGCCTTAGTTCATCCACCAGCCACACCGGACCAAACGCCCAGGGGTTCATCACCGGCACAGGCTGCCCGCCTTGCGTAGGTACAACGGCGTACTTCATGTTAAGCATATTCAGCACGGGGAACGCAGCGCCCTGATTCGGGTCGAAGGCGAGTCGTCCGCCGGTAGCGGAAACAACACGCAACAGCGGATTCATCTCGGTGCTGATATGCACGTCAATCAAGTCCTGATACCTGCGCAGCTTAGCTGCCGAATAGCCGCCGATGGAGTGCATGTAGTAGCCTGTACGCGCCTCGTTGAACGTGTTGGTGCTCAGGTTCAGCACGCGGTAGTAACTCTCGTCTTGCAGAATCTCCTGCTCGTAGGGCAGCATATTAAACGCTTTCTGCTCCTCTTTCTTGGTGGAGAACATGCTATCGTTGCAGAAACGTTTGTCCACCGGCCACATGTCAATTACGATCAGTGCGGTCAGTGCAAAACCGGCTATCAGGGTAGCGTTTTGTTTTTCCTTCTTGTAGGTTGCGTAGGCGAACCAATACGTCACCCCGCAGCCCAGCAGCACAAACAGGAAACTCCGCCATGCATCGCTGCGGATAAGTTCCTGGCGCTGGTCGAGAATCAAGTCATAGATCTGCTGACCGACCTGCCCTTTCCATGAGGCGTCGTACGACGAGGTGACGTCAATCGAGCCGGAGAAGAGGGCAATCAACGCGCACAGACCAGCCGTGATGCCGCCGGAGACAAGGATGCTCTTCTTTACACGTTCCCACTGTAGTTGCTTGTCGTTGATGGCTTTCAAGCCAAGGAACGCCAACAACGGCACGGTTATCTCCGCCACGATCAGGATCGACTCCACAGCGCGAAACTTGTTGTACATCGGGAAGTAGTTGAAGAACAATTCCGTCAGCCACATGAAGTTCCTACCCCAACTCAGCGTCAGTGAGAATAGCGTAGCTACCAGTAGCGCCCATTTGTACGGACCGTTCACAATCAGCAATCCTAACACAAACAGGAAGATAATGATTGCGCCTATATACACCGGTCCGGAGGTGAACGCTTTCTCGCCCCAATAGGTCGGTGCATGTTCGCAGAACTGCTGCGCCTGGCGTTTGGGTACGCCTAATTTCTTGAGGTCTTTCTCCAACTGCGAGTCTTTGCCTAAGTTGTAGCCCGACGCGCCGCCCATATAGTTCGGCACGAGGAGCGTGAGGCTCTCGCCTATACCTTCGCTCCACGCGGTAGCATAATCGAGGTCAAGGCCTTCGGTTTTGTTCGTGGCATCATTCTCTTTGACGAGATCGGAGTGCCCGCCGCGCATCGTTTCCTTGGCGTACTCCTGGTTAGTGAAGATTGTGGAACTGCCTATACCCATTCCGATAGCAAACGATGCAAAGAACACGAGTGAGGCAATCAGGAAGTGCTTCCACTCCTTTGCCTTGGCGGCTATAGCGAGTTCGGCAAAGTACAGGATACCGATCATCATGCAGATGTAGTACGACATCTGCGGGTGACGGAAGAACCCTACCGGCACAAAGAACATGATCAGCAACGCTCCGATCCAGTACTTCTTACGGAACGTGAGGTAGAACCCGATCACCACAGGCATCATCCATGTGATAGAAATCGTCTTGCCGCCGTGTTGCGCCGCAATAATCACGAAGAAGTACGATGACATGGCTATAGCAAACGCGCCCGCTACACTCAGCCATTTGTCCACGCCAAACGAGCGCAGCAACGCAAAGAATGCCAACAGGTAAAAGAAGAATATAAAGAACGCGTACTTCGGACCGAGGATCGTCAGTTCGTTCATCGGGCGCATGATCGTATTGGACAGAGTCCTGCCGCCGCCGATCTGGTAGTTAGGCATGCCGGAGAAGATCGCTCCCGTCCAGAACGTGTTACCGCCCTCAGCTGCGTACGCCTTGCTCTCCTGTACCGCCGCGATAGCGTTGATGCTGTCACCTGCATAGATGACTTTGCCTTGCAGTGAGGGGAAGAAGTATATCGCTGCCGCTACAGCAAACAGCAATACTATCCCCGCGTACATGGCTATGTTTTTCCAATTGATATTTTGCATTATCTCATTTTGCATTTATTTAATGTTCAGCAGCGGCACATTGTTTCCACCCATATATGTCGGCAGTTTGCCGTCCCACTTCTCGATAGCGTCTTGGCGTACAAGCAGTTCGTTTAAGCTGGCAGCTACGGTGCGGTTGTAGTACGCTTCGCCGTCGGCTTTGATGCGCAGCGCCTTGGCTTCGCCTTCGGCTTGGGCGATGGAGATCTTCGCATTCGCCTCGGCTTGCTTGACGAGGTTCTCGGCTTTCAGCGCCTCTTGGATGGCTTGGTTCTTTGCCTCAATGGCTTTCGACAACGAGGTCGGCGGAGTGATCTGCGAGGTGAACTCCTCTACGAGGAAGCCTTCGTCGATGAGCGAACGCTCGAGCATCACGCGCACCTCTCCTTCGAATTGTGCACGCGAAGCCATCAGTTCGTCGGAGGTGTATTTGTTCGCCGTAATACGGTAGGCATCGTAGATCACCGTGCGCATATATCCCTCTTCGATGTCACGCAGCGGCTTGCGGTACTTGGCAAACACATCCACGGCCTTGTCCCTGTTCAGACGGAATGCCAGCACAGGATCCATCGAGAACACCGCCGCATCCTTGGTCGTTACCGTGAACGGCGAATAATCCACACGCTGCACATAAACGGGATACGAATACACGCTCGTGGTAATCGGGTTGTAGAACACCCAGCCCGTCACCGGAACGGCATCCAGTTTGCCCTGGTCAGTGAGCGAGAACTTCTTGAACTTGATACCCACTTCCGAGGTATCGACTACGGTCATGCACGAAGCAATAACGATGGCGATTGCGCCAAGCACGATTGCCCACATCACGATCTTCCTCATCGAAGATCCTTGTACGTTTACATTTGTTGCCATAAAGCCATTTACTATTTATTCATTCACAATTTACCATTTATTTGCGCATTTACCGAACGCGCCTACAAAATTACAACTTTTTTTTGACAAAAACAAATTTTTTTGACGAATTATGCATTTTTCTGCCAAAAGATTTGCAAATATGAAATAATTGTTGTATCTTTGCACCCGCTTTCGGTTGATTTGCCGAACGCGCCTGCGGTAGTAGCTCAGTTGGTAGAGCATCAGCTTCCCAAGCTGAGGGTCACGGGTTCGAGTCCCGCTTACCGCTCCCACATCACTCATCAGCCGTCTCCTACGAGGCGGTTGATGTTTTTTTACAATTAAAAGATATAATCATTTGATGAAAACAAATAATTTTGACGCACTTGAACAATTTTTTTACGCGAAAATTTGCAAATATGGGATTTTTTTTGTAAATTTGCAGGTCAATTTTGCGGAAACGTCCATGCACACATCAGAGATAGATATCATCACATTGGGCTGCTCGAAGAACCTCGTGGATGCCGAGCGCGTCATGAGGCGGTTGGAGTGCGCCGGATATACGTGTGTGCATGACGCAGCAAATCCACAAGGCGAGATAGCCATCATCAATACCTGCGGATTCATCGGTGATGCCAAAGAAGAAAGCATCAACATGATCCTGGAGATGGTGGAACGCAAGAAGAAACGCAAGCTCAAGAAGTTATACGTGATGGGCTGCCTGAGTCAGCGGTATATGCAAGAGTTGACTGACGAGATCCCCGAAGTGGACGGTTGGTACGGGAAGTTTGACTACGACGCACTCGTGGAGAGCCTCGTAAAATGCAAAATGCAAAATGCAAAATGCAAAATTAACGAAGCCATCACACAGAGCCCGACTTGCGCACCTTATGAGCGGACGATAACGACGCCGAAGCATTATACGTACGTAAAGATCAGCGAGGGCTGCAACCGGTTCTGCTCGTACTGCGCAATACCGCTCATCACCGGCAGATATCAGTCGCGACCGATGGAGGAAATACTTGACGAAGTGCGCTGGCTGGTATCGGAAGGGGTGAAGGAGTTCAACGTGATAGCACAAGACCTATCGTCGTACGAACGGTTGGCGGAATTGATCGAGAAGATGGCGGAGATTGAGGGTGTGGAGTGGATCAGGCTGCATTACGCCTACCCTACGGATTTTCCGTACGACATATTGCCCGTGATGGCGAAACACAAGAACGTGTGCAAGTACCTTGACATCGCCTTGCAGCATTGTACGGATCACATGCTCAGCCTGATGCGCAGGCATATAACCGCTGCGGAACAGAATGCACTACTCGATCGGATACGCCGCGAAGTGCCGGGCATAACGCTGCGCACAACGCTGATGGTCGGACATCCGGGCGAGACTCAGGAAGACTTTGAGGCACTTAAGGCGTGGGTCAGAAAACAACGCTTCGACCGCATGGGCGCATTCGCCTACAGCGAGGAAGAAGGCACGTACGCTGCCAAGCACTACAAGGACGATGTGCCCGAACAGATAAAGCAGCAACGGCTTGACGAGCTGATGCTCATCCAAGAGCAGATAGCCGCCGAAAAGAGTAAAGAGAAAGTCGGCACAGTGCAACGGGTGATCATCGACCGCGAGGAGGGAGATTATTTCATCGGACGAACACAAGCCGACTCGCCGGAGGTGGATTGCGAAGTGCTTATTCCAGTTGACAGTTTAAAGTTGAAAGTTGAAAGAACGGCATTGACTATCGGTGAGTTCTATGATGTGAAGATAACAGGCTTCGAAGGCGTAGATTTATTTGGAAGAATATGACAAACAAAGAATTGATACAATCCGTGTCGCAGAAAGCGGCACTGACCAAGCAGGCAACGGAGCAGTTGCTGCATCAGACCGTGGAGATCATCACCGAAACGCTCAAAGAGGGCGGCGACGTGAAGATCCAACATTTCGGTTCGCTCAGCGTAAGCGCGCGCAAAGCACGCACAGTTACCAACCCGCGTAACGGCAAGAAGACGGAAGTGCCCGCCAAACAGGTGTGGACATTCAAGGCCAATGAGCGGATGAAGAAAGCGGTGAATGAGTCAAAAGTCGAAAGTCGAAAGTCGAAAGCAAAAAAATCTAAGTAACTATGGCAGAACATTTGACAATGGTATCGTTGCGGCGTGCGCTGAGTGCACGCGCGGGAGTGAGTGAGAAAGTGGCAGACGACTTCCTCAGCGCCTTGACGGGCTGTATTCAGGAAGGTTTGCAACAAGACGGCAAAGTAAGCGTGAACGGTCTGGGGACATTCAGTACACAAGATGTACCCGCGCGCGGGAGCGTGAATGTAGCCACGGGCGAGCGTTTCACGATCGACGGCTATAAGAAAGTTGTGTTTGCCGCGGGAAGCGGAAAGCCGAGAGCCAAGAGCCAAGAGTCAGCAATCAGCAATGACATTGACCCGATACAGAAACTCGGCGAGCAGGCAGAGGAGATCAAAGATATCTTGGGCGAACTCAGCGCGATGAGTGCGGAACCCGCGGAACACACGGAGGCTACGGCTATTCCGGTAGCTATTCCAATCGAAGTGCCCGTGGAAGTGCCCGTGGAAGTGCCTGCGGAAACGATTAAGAGTACGGAAGTAACGGAACCCACGGAAGAGAAAGAGGAGAAGAAGAAACCGTTTAATCCGTGGCTGACAGGGCTGATAACCATCGGCGTATTTGCTATGCTGCTGGTGATAGCGTACTTCATTCTGCGTCACAAGATTGTCAATTGGGCAGACGGGATGCGCACCTCTATCGAGCAGCGCGTAGGCGATGAACCGGCAGTAAGCAATCAGCAACCGACTGTTACGCTACCCGAAGTAACCGAAACAACAGAAGCACCGGAAACAACGGAAGTTCCGGCACAGCCACTCAGCCCGTGGTTTGACGACTCGCAACGCAAGTTCACGGAGTTTCTGCCCACCGAAACGGTTGCGCAAGACAGCCGTCTTGCGTGGATCGCCAAGAAACGCTACAACGAGAAAGCCTATTGGGTATTCATCTATGAGGTCAACCGCGACCGCCTCAAATCCCCCGACTACGTGCTTCCGGGAGCGATGCTGCGGATACCGAAGTTACCGAAAGAGTTGAGCAATCCCAATGATCCCGATGTCAAAGCGCTGCTGGAGCGATTGAGCGACAAGTACCAGGGAGGTAAGAGGTAAGAGTTGGCTGAAGGAGTAATTCATATAGAAGGTGCGCGGACTAACAACCTAAAGAACGTGAGCGTGGATATACCACGCAACAAGATGGTTGTAGTCACGGGCGTTTCGGGCAGCGGCAAGTCGTCGCTCGCTTTTGACACGCTCTATGCCGAAGGACAACGGCGCTATGTGGAGAGCCTGAGCGCCTACACGCGGCAGTTCCTCGGGCGCATGCAGAAACCCGATGTGGATCAGATTGACGGTATTCCTCCCGCCATAGCCATCGAGCAGAAAGTCAGTTCGCGTAACCCGCGATCGACCGTTGGCACCGTAACCGAGATCTACGATTACCTCAAACTTCTTTTTGCGCGTGCCGGCATAACGGTCTCGCCCGTCAGCGGTGCGGAAGTCAAACGTCACACCGTAGCCGATGTGCTCTCTCACCTGCGTTCGCTGCCTAACGGCACACGGGTGATGCTGCTGG
>CADBAZ010000002.1 GCA_902792835.1 uncultured Bacteroidales bacterium | reverse complement strand
ATGGAGCAAGGACCTCTCACGGGCTCGTATGCGCGTGACGTGCGCGTCATTATATATGATGGTAAGATGCACCCGGTTGACTCCAACGAAATCTCCTTCCGTCTGGCAGGCCGTAACGCCTTTGCCGAGGCGTTCCGCAACGCTAACCCGAAGGTTCTGGAGCCGATCTACGACGTAGAGGTATTCGTTCCGTCTGACATGATGGGTGACGTAATGTCTGATATCACCGGCCGTCGCGGCATGGTATTAGGTATGCACACCGAGAAGAACTTCACCCGCCTGAGCGCACAGATTCCGTTGGCAGAGATGGCTTCGTACTCCACGACGCTGTCCTCACTCACCGGCGGTCGTGCTACGTTCACGATGAAGTTCAAGGATTACGAGCTCGTTCCGGGCGACGTTCAGGACAAGCTGCTCAAGGCTTACCAAGAGTCATTGAAGGAAGAAGAGTAATCTTCGCAATTCTGCCCAAGACAAAATCAGAAATGGGACAACAGAAGTCGGAAATTTTCCGGCTTTTGTTGTTTTTGGTGAAAGTTTGGCACGCTTATTGTATAAATACATTTTTGATTAAACCTAAACATAGGCTTTAATGTGCAATGTGATATGTTTTACCCCATATTTTGTAACCTTTTGATAACAAAATTATGTTTTACGGCACAAAATCACACGTTTTTCACCTATTTATTGGAAAATAAGAAAAATTTGTTTTACCTTTGCAAGCGTTTTTCTTTTTCGACTTTTAGCGCAAAACCCCGAAAAGGAAACTATAATAGGTATTAACAAAACTTTAAGGTATGAAAAAATTCTTACTTGTGATGTCCGTTTGTCTTCTGACATTCGGGCAGGTTTGGGCACAAAGCCAAACCATTAAAGGAAAGGTATTGAGTGCCGCAGATGATGAGCCGGTTATCGGTGCGTCAGTTTCGGTCAAAGGTACCTCGAAAGGAACGATTACCGATGTTGACGGACAGTTTTCCCTCGAAGTGGAGCCAGGTGCTACACTCGTTGTTTCGTTCATCGGTATGGCAAGTCAGGAAGTTGCAGCCGCTGACAACCTTGTTGTTGCTCTGACAGAGGACACCAAGCAGTTGGATGAGGTGATGGTTGTGGCTTTCGGTACTTCTACCAAGAAATCGTTTACCGGTGCAGCATCAGTTGTAAAGGCTGATGAGATCACCAAGCGTCAGACGAGTAACATTACCGACGCTTTAGCTGGTCAGGTTGCAGGTGTACAAGGTCTGAGCACCAGTGGTCAGCCGGGTACAACAAGCAACATCCGCATCCGTGGTATCGGTTCTATGAACTCGAGTAACGCTCCGTTGTATGTTATCGACGGTATTCCTGCTGACAATGATGCAGTTAGTACGTTGAGCAACAACGATATCGAGTCTGTTACGGTATTGAAGGACGCTGCTTCCAACGCTTTGTACGGTGCACGTGGTGCCAACGGTGTGATCCTGATCACCACCAAGCGCGGTAACACACGTGACGCACAGATCAAGATTGATGCCAAGTGGGGTGTCAACCAGCGCGGTGTACCTAACTACAACGTGATGACCGATCCGGCTATGTACTACGAGACCTTCTATCAGGCTCTGTACAACCTCTATGGCAGCCACGACAAAGCCAACGCATTGCTGTTGGATTCCAAAAACGGTGGTCTGGGCTATCAGGTTTACACCGTACCCGACGGCGAGCGCCTGATCGGTACGAACGGCAAACTCAACCCGAATGCAAAAGCAGGTTATGTAACAAACTACAAAGGTACTGATTACACTCTGCAGGCTGACAACTGGTTTGACGAGCTGTTCAAATCCAACAACCTCCGTCAGGAGTACAACCTCAGCGTAAGCGGTTCGACTGACAAGTTGACCTACTACGCTTCGGGTAGCTTCCTGGATGATACGGGTATCATCGAGAACTCCGGTTTCCGTCGTGCCACTGCACGTGTTAACGTGGACTATCAGGCAAAGAAGTGGCTCAAGATCGGTACGAACATGAGCTATAGCCACGCTGATATGCAGTATCCTGAAGAGGATGAGTACGGCAGGTACAGCTCGGGTAACCTGTTCTATGTAAGCAACAACGTTGCGCCGATCTATCCGCTCTACATCCGTGACGGCCAAGGCAAGATCATGATTGACAACAACGGCTATACCATGTATGACTACGGAGATGCTACCGTTAACGGTTGCACACGTGCATTTATGAACCAGTCTAACCCTGCCAGCGCTATCCAGCTGAATAAGTCCATCTACAAGAAGGACATCTTCACCGGCAAGTGGTTCCTCCAGATTGAGCCGATTCAAGGTCTGAAATTCAACGCCAACCTTGGTGTTCACTATGGTGGCGTGCGTTATCAGACTACGGCTAACCCGTTCTATGGTCAGTTCGCTTCGTCGGGTGGTAATGCTTACGTAAGCTCCAGCCGCAACGTTGCTTTCGACCAACAGTACATGGCTTCGTATGCACGTAAGTTCGGTGATCACAACGTAGATGTAATGGTAGGTTATGAGAACTTCCACCGTACCATGTCATCACAGAGCGGTACGAAGCAGAAACTGTTCAACCCTGACATCGCCGAGATCAGCAATGCTATCCTTTCTCCGGATGCATCGTCTTCGACTGATACATATTTCACTCAGGGTATTCTCGCACAGGCCAAGTACGACTATGCAGGCCGCTACTATGTAAGCGCCAGCTATCGTCGTGACGCTTCTTCGCGTTTCGCGAAAGGCAAACAATGGGGTAACTTCTGGTCGGTAGGTGCTGCTTGGGATATCAAGTCCGAGCCGTTTATGGACAATGTGAATAATATTGACCTGTTGAAGATCAAAGTAAGTTACGGTTCACAAGGTAACGATAACCTGTTGACCATGGATGGTTACACCAACTATCACGTTTGGGCTGATCAGTATGTTATCAGCGAGAACAACGGTGCGTTTGCTACCACACTTTCTTACAAAGGCAACCCGGACATCACTTGGGAGACCTCGTATAACTTCAACGCCGGTCTTGACTTCGGTTTCTTTGGCGAGCGTTTGACAGGTACTATCGAGGGTTGGCGTCGTCGTACGGATGATATGTTGTATTATCAGCCGGTTCCAGCTTCGCTCGGTTACAGCTATCTGCCGGTTAATATCGGTAGCGTAAGCAACGCCGGTATGGACGTTGAGCTCCACGGAGAGGTTATTAAGACACGTAACGTGACTTGGTCACTTTATGCTAACCTGACCTTCTTCAAGAACAAGATCCTCAAACTCTCTCCGGATTTGAACGGACAGTGGATTGACGGAACCTACATCTACAAAGAGGGTGAAGGTATGTACAACCGCTACTTGCCTGCATACGCAGGTGTTAACCCTGAGACCGGTGCTGCTCAATGGTATATTGACGTACAGGCAACGGATGCTGAAGGCAATCCTCAATTTGATGATAACGGTGACCCGATTATGATTACCAAGGGTGGTGTTACCGAGAAGTTCAGCGAGGCTAACTCCAACTATCGCTACGAGACCGGTGACATTCTGCCGAAGGTTTACGGTGGTTTCGGTACAGAGTTGAAGGTTTACGGTGTTGACCTGTCTGTTGCATTCAACTATCAGGCAGGTGGCCGTATCTATGATACCGGTTATCAGCGTCTGATGCACGCAGGTAGCTCCAGCGACGCCGGCCAAAACTGGCACATGGACATCCTGAATGCATGGACTCCGAGCAATACCAACACAGATGTTCCTGCTCTCAATGCAGGTGACTCCAACGCTAACGGTACTTCTGACCGCTGGTTGATCTCAAGCGACTATGTTGGTTTGCAGAACATTACTTTGGGCTATACGTTCCCCGTTAAGCTGACCAAGAAGGCTCACATCGAGAAGATTCGTCTCTACGCTGTGGCTGATAACGTAGCACTCTGGGCTGCTCGCAAGGGTCTGGATCCGCGTCAAGGTTACACTTCGGCTAACTCATTCTATTATTCGCCGATGCGTACCATCTCCGGTGGTATTAACATTACGTTCTAATTAATGAAAGGAGATTATTATGAAAACTATCAGTAAATATGTATCTGTTCTCCTCGTTGCCGCACTGACTTTCACTGCGTGCGATGATTGGATGAATGCAGGTCCGGAAGGCGCAACCAAGACTGCTGACCAGAAATCCGCAGCCGCAGCAGCTAATCCTGACGCAGCAGCAGCCGATATCTCGGCTATCTATGCACAGTTCATCCAACTGTACCCTGGTCTGGGTGATCTCGGTTACAGCCGTCACAACGACTTCGGTTATGCTGCTATTTGCATGTTCCTTGAGGAGCAAGGTCAGGACCTCGTAAGCCCGAACATCGGCTACAACTGGTTCAACTATTCTGACTTCACGAAGAACCGTGACAACTCTCTGACTACTACCTATGGTCTGATCGACCATTTGGTATGGAACGAATACTACAAGATTATTCACGCTTGCAACAACGTAATTGAACTGGTTGAACGTGAGAATCCGGGTGCACAAAAGTATGCACTTAGCCAAGCTTTGGCTGTACGCGCCATGTGCTATCTGGAATTGGCTCAACTCTTCCAGCATACGTATTCGGCAGCTACTCTGGATAAACCTTGCGTTCCTATCGTTAAGGACCGAATGCCGGCTGAGCAGCAACTGACCAACCCGCGTGCAAGTGTTGAGACTGTATTTAACATGATTATCAGCGACCTCACCTATGCATGCGACTCGTTGGAAGGCTTTGTTCGTTCGGACAAGGGTTATGTTGACCAGGCTGTAGCATTCGGTCTGCGTGCTCGCGCAAACCTCGTTATGCAGAAGTGGGCTGACGCTGCTGATGATGCTGACAAGGCTCTGTCGTTGAGCGGTGCTGCTCCTCTGACTATTGCTGAGGCAAATCTGCCCGGCTTCTCGATGGCTGACGCACATAACGTATTGTGGGCTAACATCGTAACCGAGACCAACGACATCGTACAAACCGGTATTATCAACTGGCCGTCGCACATGTCAACATGGTACGGTGACGGTTACACCAGTGTAGGTGCTACCCGTAGGATTGCCAGCGCTCTGTATGACGAGATTTCTGAGACCGATGTCCGCAAAGGCTGGTGGCTGAACGAGGATCTTGAGTCTCCGCTGTTGGATGCTCCGGGATACAATGCACTGAAAGCTGATGTTATTGCACAAGAGACTCCGTACCTCAACGTTAAGTTCGGTACCGGTGACGGTACTGTGACAGGTCTGGGTGCAGCAGCAGCTGACTGGATCCTGATGCGTGCTGAGGAGTTGATCCTTATCAAGGCTGAGGGTCTGGCTAAGTCAGGTGGTGACGCTACAAGTGTTCTGAATCAGTTTGTTCAGCAATTCCGTGATCCGTCATACACTGTTGGTCAGCATGGTCTGAGCATCGAGGACGAGATCTGGTGGCAACGTCGTGTGGAACTTTGGGGTGAAGGTTTTGCTTGGGGCGATATTATGCGTCTTGAGAAACCTATTACCCGTACCAACTCAACCAACTGGCCTGAAGAGTGGGCTAATCAGGATGTTCGGGCTAAGCACCCAGTTATGATTTGGCGTATTCCGCAAGCTGAAATCGAGGCTAACCACGGTATCAGCGAGGCTGATAACAACCCGTTTGTAACTTTATAATCCTAAAACAGTAAACGATTATGAAAACAATTAATAAATATTTGTTCATTCTCGCAGCAGCCGTGTTCACTTTCACGGCTTGCGAGAAGCAAACAGAGCGTGAGCCCTCGCCTGCCGGAAACCCGAATGCTATCGCCTTTGAGGCCGGCAACATCTACAAGGAAATCAATCCGGTTAAGGCTGCTCTTGAATATGAGATCAAAGTGGCACGCACCTCTTCTGAGGCTGAGTTGTCCGCTACCATTCATGTAGAAGGTGATATTGATATTATCAACGTTCCCACCACTGTAAAATTTGCAGCTGGCGAAAACGAGACTGTTATCAAGTTGACGTTCCCTAACGCACAAGTTGATTCGACCTATTCTGTAGTGCTCAGCGTTGACTCTGTCAATAAGTCGCCGTACACTGATGGTAACTCTACTTGCACCTTCACGGTAGCTATCGCTGCTTGGGAGCCTGCCGCTACACAAGCCGTTGTTTTTGATGGTATTGTGAACGTATTCTACTCTACGGGTAACCCGGGTTGGTATGTAAATTACCTGCGTAAAGATAATGCAGATGGTTCGTTTGACATTCGTCTGTTGAACCCGTACACTGTTCTGCCTGACTACCTTGATGGTAACTACGACGCACCTATCCAAGACCAGTTCGGTCTGTACAAAGGTTTCCCGTACAACTATCCCGAGGATGTTGACAGCAAGGGTACGTACAACATGGACGTTCATGTTGATGCAGAGGGTAATGCAACCTTTGATACCTTCGCTATGGGTATGACGTGGAGTAATGGTGATTTCTGGGGCGCACATGCTACCAGCAAAGGTTTAGGTGTCTTCGACGCTACTACCAACACGATCACCTTCGCCGGAGGTACTGTTGCTTGCGGTATGAGCGCTTACAACGATGGTGCTTTCTATCTTGGTAAAGAGCCGCTGATCATCTATCTGGATGCTCAGGCATATCAGAACGACCACCTCTCCATCGCTGACTACAACGATCCTTCGATCGAGTGGGAAGAGATTGAGTCGGCTGTTAACCAGTTCGAGTCCACTATCTTCAGCTTCCTTAACGAAGAGCAGAAACTCTACAAGGCTGTTGACCAGTATCCCGACAACCCCAAGAGTCCGTTCATCAACCTCTACTGCTTGAAGGACGTTTATGCTGAAGGTGGTAATCTCGCATTCTACTGGGATGGAGAAGACGGCGAACTGAATATTCCGACTCCTCAAGACACCAAACTGTCGTTCATGAAGCAAGAACTCCTCATCCTTGAGGCTGCAGGTCAGGTAGCTACTACCAAAGTTAAGGACACGGATGTCAAAGTCTTTAGTTTCGACCTTCTCGTTGTTTCTGAGATGGGTAACGAGATTGGTGAGTTCATTGAGACCTTCACTATGGCTAATGACGAAATCGCATTCGACAAATCTGACTTTGTCGGTAACTTCACATTGAACGGTCTCAGTCCGTTTGACGGATCCGCAGTTGCATTCCCGGTAGAAGTGAAGGCTGAAGGCGAGGATCTGATTCTCTTGGGCGTAGCAGACGCTGATACCATCTGGGCAAGCTTTGATGCTGATACGAAGGCTATGTTTATTGCACCGCAAACTCTGAGCAATACCATCGCTTACAAAGGCACCGACTATCCTGCAGCCCTCTACACGATGGATGCAAGCGGTAACCCGAGTGCTGACGCAGCCATGAAGTTTATCAAGAAACTGAATGGTAATACAGTTCTGGCTGCTGACGCTGAAGCTATCGGTTATCTGATTCGTCTCGGCGATCTCGGTTGGTGGGATGGTCTGTATGACCTCTCCTTCACTTCGGCAGCAGCAGCTCCCGCTCCGGCTAAGGCTCCGGCTGCAAACGGTCTGAAGCAGACTATACAGAAGATTGAGTACACCAACGCTCCGAGTGTAAATAACCTCTCGTTCAAGGGTAAATATCACCGCCAGAGAACAATGAAGTCAAATATCGTACGCTTCTGATACAACATCAGCGAATAGTTCAAAAAGAAGCACCCGCTCGGGTGCTTCTTTTTGTCGTGTGGAGGTGTCTCTGCTTCAGCGCTTGGTCTTCTTAACGACCTTACCGCGCTGCTCTTTCTTTGCCGGCTCGATATTGGCGAATGCACGTTGCTGCATAGCCTCATTAAACTCAGGGAAATCGGTGGACAACTTGCCGCCCGACAAGGTCTCAATATCCTCTTTGAGCCGTTGTACGCCGGATTCGAAATCCTTATTCCACAACTGGTTCTTCTGACGCATACAGCGGGCTATATAGATAGTCGCCTCTTTACGCTGCTGTTCGTCGGTGATTGTTGTAGCGTACGCTACCAAATCTTGAAGTATTCTGCCGTAGTTGCGCAATTTGATTGCGTCTGTGCGGTGAACGATTGAACATCTGTCACTTGTCTTTTCCATTACCGCTATATACGAATTTTATATAGGTTAAAACTATTAACTTAAAACTTTAAACTATCCAACTTCACTCAACTTTCAACTTTCAACACTCAACTACTTGTTTTTAATCAAGTAAATCATTGTCGGATAGTGGTCACCATAACCATTCTGCCATACGCCGGATTTGTGCGTACGCAGCGGTGCACCTTTGTCCTTGCCCTCTTGAACGGTCAAGAACGGCTTATTGAATACCTCGGACTTCCAATATGTCCATTGTACGCGCTCGTGAGGTGCGTTCAGCAGCGGCTCGCTGATAATAATCTGGTCAAACAGATCCCACGTGCCGTTGTACATCAGCGTACCTACACCGCGGTCAAGGTGCAGCCACATCGTATTGAAGAAGCCTTGTACTGCAACATCCTCGCGTTTCTTGCGTGCCTCAAGAATCTCTGCACACGAGTGATTGAACGGGTCGTCGTTCAAGTCGCCCATGATGATCACTTTCGCCTTCGGATCTTTCATATACAACGAGTCGGTTATATGACGGCAAAGCATAGCTGCCGTATCACGCGTAGCACGCGAACTCTCCTCACCACCGTAGCGTGAAGGCCAGTGGTTGACTATCAAGTGCAGTTTGTCCTTCACAATCTGCCCGTTCTCGTCCTTCAAATAGCCCGACAACAGCAATTGGAAACGGCTGCGAACCACACCTCCGTCGGAGTAATGCGCCTTAAGCGTATAAGGTACAGGCTTGCCTGCCGGAACGAAGTAACGCGGATCGTACAGGTAGCCTACATCCACACCACGACGGTCGGGACCTTCGAGCAGAATAGGAATATACTTCCTACCCGTCTGGTTCTCTATCTCTTTGCACAAGTCTTGCAGACAGCGGATATTTTCCACCTCACACACGCCTACGATCGATGCGCCGAGAGGAGTCTTGTCTAGTCCAAACTGCGAAATGGCGTACGCCATATTCTTAAGTTTGTTGCGGTACTTGAGTCCCGACCAGTGCATACCACCCGAAGGCAAGTACTCGTAGTCATTCTTGTGAATAGTATCACCGTTCTCAAGAAGATAATAGTCATGAATCGTGTCAAACAGGTTCTCCAAGTTGTAGAATGCAACGCAACGAACTACATAGTCCTGAGCGCTGGATTCTTGGGAACTTTTCTGTGCTTGTACAGGAAGGCAGACTAGTGCCAAACAAGCCAAAACGAGAGATGTGATGATGTTTTTCATAAACTGGACTGATATTTTTTACAAAAAATCGTACAAAGATACAAATTTTTTTGCAAATATGCAAATTTTTTTTGCAAATATGGATTTTTTTTTGTATCTTTGTACAAAATTTTACAAAATTTACGTTATTATGTCTTCAGTCAATAAAGTAATCCTAATTGGCAACGTTGGTTCTGACCCTGATGTTCGTTACTTGGATCGCGGTGTTGCAATCGCTAATTTCAACCTTGCAACTACCGAACGCGGTTACACGATGCAGAATGGTACGCAAGTTCCCGACAAGACTGACTGGCACGCTATCGTGCTCTGGCGCAATCTTGCCGAGTGGGCAGAGCGGAACATTCGCAGGGGTATGAAGCTCTATGTTGAGGGTAAACTGCAGACCCGTACGTGGGAGAAGGATGGCCAGCGCCGTAGCAAAACGGAGGTAATTGCCGAGAACATCCAGATCCTGTACCGTCCGCAAGAGTACCAGCAGCGTAACGACGAGGCCGTACAGGAGGAAGAAGGATTTGCTAATGAGGCTAACGAACAAGACGAGTCTATCATCTTCTAATCCCGTTCTCCCTATTTATATTATGTGGTACGCGTGTATGCGCGCACGCATAATATGTAAAGAAGACTCCCGTTGAAGGAGTCTTCTTTTGTGTAGAAAAACGTACGCCAACATCGAGCCATTATCGAGCCGTTGTCGAGCCGTTGTCGGTGCAATGTCGGGAGTGATTTACTTTTTGAAGTAACGGTTGTACAGACCTTGGAAGCCTGCGCCGTGACGAGCCTCGTCGCGAGCCATCTCATGAACGGTGTCATGAATCGCGTCGAGGTTCAACTCTTTTGCACGTTTGGCAATATTCTGTTTGTCCTCGCAAGCACCGGCCTCGGCCATCATACGTTTCTCAAGGTTGGTCTTGGTATCCCAAACAAGCTCACCGATCAATTCGGCGAATCTCGAAGCATGATCAGCCTCCTCAAATGCATAGCGGCGGAAAGCCTCAGCGATCTCAGGATAGCCCTCGCGATCAGCTTGACGAGCCATAGCCAGATACTGACCTACCTCGGTGCACTCGCCCATGAAGTGTGCACGCAGACCATCATGGATAATAGGATCTTGCACATCTTTGGCTACGCCTAATACGTGTTCGCAAGCCCAAACGAGTCCTTTGCTCTCGTCTGCAACTTTCCATTCAACGATTTGTTTGCATTGCGGGCAACGCTCAGGTGCCTCTGCGCCCTCGTGTACATAGCCACAGATCGGGCAAATAAATTTCTTGCTCATAGGTGTAAATATTTAAAGGTTAATACATTTTCTCATTTATTCATTTACCATTTTCTCATTTTAGTAGCTCTCCTCAGCGGAGGGGAAACTGCTATCTTTCACTGCTGCCACATAGTCACTGACGGCTTGATGAATCGGTTCAGCCAAGTGCGCAAACTGACGGAGGAACTTCGGCTTGAATCCTTTGTTCAACCCCAACATGTCATGCAGCACAAGTACCTGACCGTCTGTTCCGGCACCTGCGCCGATGCCTATCGTCGGGCAACTTACCGCCTTCGTCACGCGCTCAGCCAGTGCCGCAGGGATCTTCTCCAGCACGATACAGAAGCAACCTGCCTGATCCAGCAACTTCGCATCGGCTATGAGTTTCTCTGCTTCCGCCTCTTCCTTGGCTCGCAATCCGTAGCCGCCAAACTGGTTAACGCTCTGCGGCGTCAGTCCCAGATGACCGCACACCGGCACACCGGCTGCAACCATCCTGCGTATAGCATCGGCTACCTCCCGCCCGCCTTCAAGTTTCACAGCATCTGCACCGCTCTCTTTCACTATGCGTATAGCGTTACGAACCGCTTCGTCGTCGTTGACCTGATACGAACCAAACGGCATATCTGCCACTACCAGCGCGTGCTCAGCAGCACGAACCACTCCCTTCGTCAGGAAGATCATCTCATCCATAGTGATAGGCAAGGTATATTGGTTGCCGCAAACAATGTTCGAAGCGCTGTCGCCTACCAGTAAAATCTCTACCCCCGCTTCGTCCACCAGACGGGCGAGCGTGAAATCGTACGAGGTGAGCATCGTAATCTTCTCACCGGTTTGTTTCATCTGACGAATCTTGGTCGTGGTCAGACGTGTATTTTGTGTATGTACTGACATCAGAATATTTACAATTTAATTACTATTTACAATTGCTAATCAAATAGCATACAAAGGTACGAAAAATAAACGACATTTGCAAAAAAAATCACTTTTTTTTTACCGTAAAGCAAAAAATAATTCAAAAAATTTGCAAATGTCAAATAATTTTCGTATTTTTGTAGTCGGTTAGCCGCGAAATGGCATCGGAATTTTAAATTATATGGACAATAAACAACCAAATATGAAAAGGGAAAAACTTTTGACGGTCTTGCTTATCGTTTCTGTAGTATTAAGTGTTTTCTCGACAATGGTCAGTATCTTCATGATGCGACGCAACAAGATGCAGGATGAGTTGTTGCAAGCCATGGAAGTGCTGGTTTATACCAACAAATTGTCGGAAGACGCCATGATAGAAAAGGCTATTGTCATACACTCAGCAGATTCTTTAGAAACTATAAGCCAAAATCTGGAGACGCAACGAGCCGATTCACTGCAAGCTCAGGCACTACAAGCCGATGCACAAAAGCAGGCAAATAATCCCGCCGAAAAACATCCGAAGACAAATCGCCACGCTGCCGAGACCAAGAAAGATGAACCGTCATTGCACGACCAACTGGTGAAGTTTGTAGCCGGCGAGTCGTATGTGGATTTGGGTCTGCCCAGCGGTACGCTGTGGAAAGCTGAGAACGAAGAAGGACTTATGGATTTCAATACTGCCAAGAAAAAGTTCAAGAAGCGTATGCCTGCTATTTCGCAATGGGAAGAACTACTCAAATACTGCAAATGGTCATGGACGGATAACGGTTATGAAGTGATCGGCCCTAACGGCGCTATGATCTTCATCCCCGCAGCAGGCTACCGCAATGTAAGCGGACAAATAGGCAAGGTAGGCATATTCGGTAACTACTGGTCGTCGACCATCAAAAACAAGGAAGAAGCCTGGCGTTTCGGTTTTGAATCCGATAAGATCAGTATGGCGACACACAGCCGCAGATACGGTCGCTCGGTACGTCTTGTGTATAGACCGATATTAGCCCCGCTTGATGATATTGAATAAGAGGGTTATATGCTGATAAAATGAAAAGCGGTGCGTCACACAAACTGACACACCGCTTTCTTGTTAAAGCCGTTAAACCGTTAAGCTGTTAGGCTTGTTATTGTGCTTGCAGGGCTTCGTGCATAGCAGCGGCAGCCTTGCGGCCGTCGGACATAGCCAGAATAACCGTTGCGCCTCCGCGAACTATATCGCCACCTGCATAAAGAATCGGCAGCGAGGAACGCATATTGTCATCCACAACGATCGTACCCTTACGCGATACTTCGAGTCCAGCAACAGACTTCGGAATAATCGGGTTAGGTGAAACGCCTACGGCTACAACTACCATGTCTGCAGGCACAGTGATTGTCTTGCCCTCAACCGGTACCGGCGAGCGGCGACCTGACTCGTCGGGTTCGCCAAGTGTCATCACTTGTAGTGTGGCTTCTTTGACGCGACCATTCTCGTCAGCCTGGTAACTGATAGGGTTATGCAGCGTCATAAACTCGATACCTTCGGCTTTAGCGTGCTCAACTTCCTCCTTACGTGCAGGCATCTCGTCCTCGCTGCGGCGATAGACAATGATTGCGTGCTCTGCGCCGAGACGCTTGGCTGTACGCACGGCATCCATAGCGGTGTTACCACCACCGATGACGAGTACGTTCTTGCCATAGAGTACCGGCGTGTCAGTGGCAGCACTCGTCGCATCCATAAGGTTCACGCGCGTGAGGTACTCATTGGACGACATAACGCCGTTGAGGTTCTCGCCCGGGATACCCATGAAGCGCGGCAGACCGGCTCCTGAGGCAACGAAGATTGCCTTATAACCATCTGCCTGCAGATCTTCCACAGTGACAGTCTTGCCGATGATCGTATCAGTAACAAATTCCACGCCCAATTGACGCAAACCGTCAATCTCCTTATCCACAATAGCGTTCGGCAAACGGTATTCAGGAATACCGTATTTGAGCACACCTCCTATAGCGTGCAAGGCTTCGAATACCGTAACCTTATAACCGTACTTTGCCATATCGCCGGCGAAAGTCAGACCGGCAGGACCACTACCGACAACCGCAACTTTAAGACCGCTTCGCTGACAGACCGCTTCGCTGACAGATCGCTTCGCTGATAGACCGGCTTCGCCTGATAGACTGTCGGCGTGATCGGCAACAAAGCGCTCAAGGTAACCGATGGCAACGGGTTGGTGACCCATCTTTACATGGATACACTGCGCCTCGCACTGTTTCTCTTGCGGGCAAACGCGACCGCAGACCGCAGGCAGCGAACTCGACTCATGGATGATATCCGAAGCCTTGTTGATGTCGCCGAGCTCGATCTGCTTGATGAACGCAGGGATATCGATGTTCACGGGGCAACCTTTGACGCAACCCGGGTTCTTGCAACTCAGGCAACGATGACTCTCAGTCAATGCCTGCTCGGGCGTAAGACCGAGATTCACCTCTTTATGCAAACTCTTCACTCGCTCTTCAGGTGCCAACTCCGGCATCTTGACGCGAGGAATAGCGGCACGTTCTTTCGCTGTCAACTGATTGCTGACCACTGATTGCTGATAGCGTTCATAGGCAGCGGCTTCCTCGGGTTTGTAGGAGCGCAGACGCGAGAGCATCTCGTCGAAATCGACTTGGTGGGCATCAAACTCCGGACCATCGACGCAGACGAATTTCGTCTGACCGCCTACCGTCACACGACACGCGCCGCACATACCCGTACCATCGACCATGATCGTATTGAGCGACGCCTCGGTGGGGATATTGTACTTCTTCGTGGTCAGTGCGACGAACTTCATCATGATAGCCGGGCCGATCGTTATGCACTTATCGACTTGCTCGCGCTGGGCGATCATCTCTATACCTTGCGTCACGAGACCTTTTATGCCTGCCGAGCCGTCGTCCGTCATGATAATGACCTCGTCAGAGGTAGCGGCGAGTTCGTCGTGGAGGATGATCAGATCCTTGTTACGCGCAGCGAGCACGGTGATAACCTTGTTGCCGGCACGTTTGAGTGCCTGGGCAATAGGCAACATCGGTGCAGCACCTACTCCGCCGCAGGCGCAGACGACCGTCCCGTAGTTCTCAATGCGGGTAGCCTGACCGAGCGGACCCACAACATCGGCGAGGTAATCGCCGGCATTCATGGCGCAGAGTTTGGCACTGGAAACGCCTATACGTTGTACGACAAGGGTGATCGTGCCGGCTGCTATATCGGCATCGGCGATGGTGAGCGGCATGCGCTCAGATTGCTGATCTACGCGGACTATAACGAAATGTCCCGCGCGGCGACTCTTGGCAATGAGCGGAGCTTCAACGACGAGCTCCGCAACATTGTCAGAAAAGAATCTTTTAGAGATGATCTTATTCATAATTTTTAGTCAAAAGACCGTTCGCTTCGCTCACTCAAAGATAAAAGACAAAAGACTAATCAGTCTTTGAGCACAGCGGTCTTTGAGCGTTAGCGGTCTTTACTCTTTCAGTGAAACGGTCTATTAGAAGTATTTCTGTTCGCTGCCTTCGATGGAGGTGAGCAGGTTGTTAGCAAGACGGCTGGCTCCGAAGCGGAAGAGCTTGTTATTCAGCCATTCTTGACCGAGGATCTCTTTGACGAGAGTGAAGTGAGCCACAGCTTCATCGGTGGTCGATACGCCTCCTGCGGGTTTGTAGCCAACGATCTCGCCGGTCTTCTCCTTCCATGCTTTGATAGCCTGGCACATGATGAATGTAGCCTCGGGAGTAGCGTTAACGGCAATCTTGCCGGTAGAGGTCTTGATGAAGTCAGCACCTGCAGCCATAGCGAGGATAGAAGCTTTCCAGATGTTCTCGGCAGTCTTGAGTGCGCCTGTCTCGAGGATTACTTTGAAGTGTGCGTTGCCGGCAGCAGCTTTCTGCTCAGCAATCTCGTCAAAGCACTCTTGGAATTTGCCCTCAAGGAACTTACCCTGTGAGAGAACCATGTCGCACTCGGTAGCACCTTCCTTAACAGCCATAGCAACCTCGGCAACCTTGATCTCGATGAAGGTCTGTGCAGCAGGGAATCCGCCTACTACAGAAGTTATACCTACACCCGGAGCTTTGAGGTTGGCTTTTACTACAGGCACCAAAGCGGGATATACACAGATGGATGCTACATTGAAATCCTTGAGTGCGGGATAGTGGTCAGCGAAATGGTTGACGCAGGCAGCCATTTTCTCTACACGTGCATGCGTGTCGTCACCCATAAGGGTGGTGAGGTCAATCTGATGCAGACACTGTTTCCAAACGGCAGCGTTATTGTTCTCGGCTGCGTGTTTGGCAATGATGTCAGCGGTCTGAGCTTTAACTTGCTCATCGGTGAGCGCAAACGGATATTGCGCAAATAATTCTTCAAACTTGTTCATGGTGTGTATTATTTAAGTGATTATGATTTAATCCGCCATATCGTGGCGGATACCTTATCAGAGTTTGGCGATGATGGTCTGGTTGCCACGCACGTTGTCACCCATCTCAACGAACATCTCGGTATCGAGCGGGAGATACATATCCACGCGCGAGCCTAACTTGATGAAGCCGAGGTGGCTGTTGCGGTGGCACTCTTTGCCGGCACGGGCGTATGTGACGATACGACGAGCCATAGCGCCGGCAATCTGGCGAACAGCGATGACGGCTTTGTTCTTCGTCTCAATGACTACGAGCGAGCGTTCGTTCTCTGTCGAGGACTTAGGCAGCCAAGCAGCTTTGTGGTTACCTGCCTGGTGCTCGCTAACGAGGATCGTTCCTTCGCACGGATACCAATTGGCGTGCACATTGAACGGCGACATGAATATGCTGACTTGCAGGCGCTGCTCATGGAAATACTCATTCTCCATAACGGGTTCGATCACAACGACTTTGCCGTCAGCCGGAGCAACGAGATAATCCGGGTCGTCAATGGTAAATATACGTACCGGGTCTCGGAAGAAATACACGACAAAGACCAATGCCACAGCGGTCAATGCGAGCAGTACCGCAAGAATCCAATGCGGGAAATACTCATATGCTATAAGGTTGATAATGAATGCCACAAGCGTTACTGCGAGCAGCATTTTGCGTCCTTCACGGTGCAGTCTTGTGCGGTTGTGTTTTTTGTTTGCCATATTCTTAATCGTTATTGAATCCACTGTTCGAAAGGCATCTTAGCCATCATATCGGCGGCTTGGTCGATACCTTCTTGAATTTTCTTGCCTGCCATCATAGCGATCATCATCGGTAGTTCGGCTTTCAGGGTAAGTTTGATGCGGCTGTCGTGTGGAGCAACCTGCTTGACCTGAATCCAGAAGTTTCCGTCCATTGGTAGGTTCTCGATGCCGAACTTGACGGTATCGCCCGCTATGCGGTCCACGATGCGGATAATAATCTTCTGCCCAAGACCATCTACCTTGAGGCGGACAAAGTCCGGGTCTGTTTCAAACTCCTGTACCTTATCTTGAGGAATCAAGTCGCGTACGCGCTCAAGATTGCTCAGGTCGGATATGACCGCATAAATTGCCGATGCATCTGCCGGCACTTTGGCTATATGACTTTCGTATGTATTCATTGGTTTTTGGATTCAAAATGTTGGATGCGGAGCGATGCGAGACGTATTTGTTGCTCGAGTTGGTCGATGTCGCGCATAAGCAATCCGAGATGATACGTTTTGTCTAGTGCTTCTTTCTCGTTATCAGAGAGGTAATAAACCGCTTTTCCTTTGCCTTTGGCAGTGATGCGGATGCGATCGCTAAGGTGCGAAGAGATAAAATTCAGCACTTCGAGCGCTTGTTCGTCGGCAAGCGTGAGCACCTCGTGCCAGCCTTCTACCTCAAAGGCGTGGTTCTGCCCTTGGAGTTCTATTTCCGCATCACCGGCTTGTAGTGCGACAGACGACTGATTGATCTGCTTGGCGCCGTAGTAATAACTCTTGACCAGCGTTTTGCGGTCATCGGAGACGTAGGCTTGCAGAAAACAACGGTTGGTGTTCCAGCCTGTCTGCAGGTTGCGATAAACGTAATGTCCGTGATCCTCGTAGTTGTCGTTCTTCTCGAAGCGGAATTCCTTGAGGAGTTTGTCGGCTTCGGGCAGTAGCGGCTGGAGGATCGAATCGGCGTACCGGAGCGTCTGTTGCGATTGCAGATAGACGATGGTATCCTTGAGTGCTTTAGCCTGCCTGCGTTGTGCAACCTGCTTGGGATAAAGCGTATTAACGGAATCTATCTGCTGCAAGGCTGCCTGATAGCGATGTTGTTCAATGAGCTCGGCAGCATGGTTGACATGTTGCTGTGCGGCACGCTCCTGTTTATGCTTGGTGCATGACAAAAAGCACAGCACTACGACTGCACACAAGACTACTATATGTCGGTTCGATTGCATTAGTCCGAATAATATCGCATACAAAGTTACGATTTTTTTTTCAAATTTCCTAATTTTAGGGCATTTATTATAGAAAAACAGGCAGAAAAATATTATTTTTGCAAAAAAATCGCTAAAAATTTGCATATTTCAAATATTTTTTGTAACTTTGCAGTCGATAAAATGTGTATTGCGCACAACAAAACACAAAATACAATAATTCAAACGTATGAAAAAACAATTTCTTTTGGTTGCAGTGATTGCTATGGCAATCCTGACGTCATGTAAATCCGTGCCCAGTCCTGAGCAGGTAAAAGTTAACCCGAGCCCTATGGCTGTAGTGGGTGACAAGGTGAACGTTGACATTACCGGAACGTTCCCCGAGAAGAAGTTTGCAAAGAAGGGTGTTCTGACCGTTACTCCTGTATTGAAGTGCGGTGACCAAGAAATCCTTGGTGAGCCTGTAACCTACGTAGGCGAGAAGGCAAAAGAGAACGGTACTGTAGTTAATTGCAAAGAAGGCGGCGCTTATCGTCAGCACGCTACATTCCCGTACAACGGTGCTATGGACAAGAACACCAAATTGTTCTTGCGCTTTGAGGCTAAGAACGGCAAGAAAGCCGTTGAGATTCCCGAGCAACTCATCGCAGAGGGTCTGAACGCAACTTCGAAGTTGGTTAAGGCTGAGGACAACAAAGCCCAGATCACTCCTGACAAGTTCCAGCGTGTTATCCAACAGACTCAAGAGGCAGACATTTTGTTCTTGATTCAACAAGCTAATCTCCGCAGCTCGGAGACCAGCTCGCAGCAGATGAAAGACCTCCAGGCCGCTATCCAGGAGGCTAACGCTAACGAGCGCAAAGCTATCCACAGCCTTGAGGTTGCTGGTTATGCTTCGCCTGATGGTGCACAAGCCCTGAACGAGAAACTCGCTAAGAGCCGTCAGGACGTTTCGCAGAAGTTCCTTGCTAAGGATCTGAAGAAGAACAAGATTGACCAAGCTATTGAGAGCGAAATCACCGCTGAAGACTGGGAAGGCTTCAAGGCAGCTCTTGAGAACAGCAACATTCAGGACAAAGACCTCGTGCTGCGTGTTCTGTCGATGTACAGCGATCCTGAGGAGCGTGAGACTCAAATCAAGAACATTGCCGCTGCTTACAAGAACATTGCTGACGAGATTCTGCCGGCATTGCGTCGCAGCCGTCTGATCCTGACCACCGATCTTATCGGCAAGTCGGATGACGAGATCACCGCATTGGCAAAGAACGATCCTGCTGCTCTGAACGTTGAAGAGTTGCTGTATGCAGCTACTCTGACCAACGACCGCGCAGAGAAGATCCGCATCTACAAGAAGGTTACCGAGCAGTTCCCGAACGACTTCCGTGGTTTCAACAACCTCGGTATGGTATATATGCAGGAGGGCAACGTAGCTGAGGCACGTCGTTGCTTCCAGAGCGCACTGCAGATCGAGCCGAACAATCCTGACGTAAACTACAATGCCGGTGTAGCCGCTATGGCTGACGGTGACCTGAAGAAAGCTGAGGAGCACCTTGGCAAGGCTGCCGGAACACAGGCTAACCTGTCGGCTGCTATGGGTACCCTCTACACAATGAAGGGTGACTACAAGCAGGCTCGCGGTGCTTATGGTCAGAGCGCAACGAACAACGCTGCTGTTCAGCAGATCCTCAACGAGGACTATGCAGGTGCCAAGAAGACTCTCGAGGCTGTTGCTGAGCCGAACGCAACGACCGCTTATCTGAAGGCTGTTGTAGCTGCTCGCACCAACGCCAAGGCTGACGTTCTGAGCAATCTGAAGAACGCTGTAGCTCAAGACCCGAGTCTGAAGGCTAAGGCTGCCAGCGACGTTGAGTTCGCTAAGTTTGCAGAGGACGCAGAGTTCGCAGCTATCGTTAAGTAATGTCGGTACTATTCCCGAAAGTAAACAAACCTCGTGAGTGGGACTATCGTCCTATCTATTACGACGAAGAGAAAGAGGCGCGCAAGCAAAAACTTGCGCGCCTTCGGGCTTTGCGTGAACAGAGAGAGCAGTCAGAGGGAGAGAAATCGGGTGCGGAGAGTACTGAACATGTAACGACATTGCATCGCGGCTCATTCCGCGAAGCGCATGAAGCACAGACCAAACTGCGGATAGACACGGAGCACAAGTCCAAACTGACGTTCTGGATTGTGCTGATTGCGTTACTGATCATCGTTTTCTATTGGCTGCTGTAGCAAAAAGTCGAAAGTCAAAAGCAGAAGATAAGATGGATGTAATACGACTGTTACCGGATAGTGTAGCCAACCAGATAGCGGCAGGCGAGGTTATTCAACGACCAGCTTCCTGCCTTAAAGAGTTGGTGGAGAACTCGCTGGATGCGGGTGCTCACTCCATCCGCGTGTTGGTACGCGATGCCGGTAAGTCGCTCATCCAAGTCATAGACGACGGCTTAGGCATGTCGGTGTCGGATGCCCGTATGGCATTTGAGCGTCATGCAACTTCGAAGATTAGCAGCGCACAGGATTTATTTCATCTTCGCACCATGGGATTCCGCGGTGAAGCCTTGCCGAGTATTTGTGCCGTAGCACAGGTGAAGATGACCACACGCCGTGCAAGCGATGAGGTGGGCACTTTGCTTGAAATAGCCGGAACACAAGTACAAAAGCAAGAACCTTGTCAATGTGCAGTAGGTACGAGTATTCAGGTGCAGAACTTGTTCTTTAATGTGCCGGCTCGACGCCGATTTCTGAAATCCGACCAGACTGAACTGAGGAATCTCATCACCACGTTTCAACACATTGTGCTGGTTTACCCTGATGTGGCGTTCACGTTTGTGTCGGATGACGAGATCCTGTATGATCTGCCCGTTGGTTCGCTTAAGCAGCGTATAGAAGGCGTGTTCGGCAAGAGCAAGAGCAAACTCTATACTTCACAGTTATTGGAGATCGAGCAACAGACAGAGTTGGTGACCATTCGCGGCTTTGTAGGCAAACCGGAATCGGCATCGAAGCAGGCGCAGCAGTTCCTGTTTGTGAACGGCAGGTTCATGCGTCACCCGTATTTCCACAAAGCCGTATTGCAAGCTTATGCAGGGATGTTGTCCGCAGAGATGATGCCGCCGTACTTTATCTATTTCGATATTTCTCCTGAGTCAATTGATGTGAATGTGCACCCGACGAAGACGGAGATCAAGTTTGCGGATGAGCAATCAATCTTTCCGATACTGATGGCTACGGTACGTGCCGCTCTTGGCAAGTTCAATGTAGTGCCGTCAATAGACTTTTTAGGGGGGAACATTGAGATGCCTGTATCCAACGATGCAATGCGGGCGAGTGCGAAAGCACCGGAACTGCATGTGACATCAGGATACAATCCGTTTACACAACAGAAAGAGAAAGTCACACCGCATTGGCAACAACTATATGAACCGCTAAAGCAAGTACAGGTTCAACAAACCGAGTTGCCTCATCCGATAGAGAGCGAAACGCTTCATCCTCAGTCAGTAGCAGGCGGGTATATCGTTTGTGCAAAAGATAGCGGTTTGATGCTTATACACGCGCGACGCGCGCATATAACCATTTTATATAACCAACTTGCGGCTCAGCTACAGAGTCACCGCGGAGTAAGCCAGCAGTTACTGTTTGCCGAGCCGCTGACGGTCAGTGCAGATGAGCAACCGATACTGGAAACCTTGTTGCCGGATTTGCGCAGCATAGGCTTTGAACTACAGAAGGTTTCTTCTAACACATACGACATAACATCGTTGCCTTCAGTATTAGGCAATCAGAATGCTGCAACGGCATTACGTGCCATCATTGCGCGTGCTGCAGACGGTCAGTCAGATGTACATGCCGACATGCAGCAACACATAGCGTTAACCCTTGCGCAGAGTGCAGCTATCCCTATGGGTAAGAATTTGAGCGAAGCGGAGATGACTGACATGCTTGACAGATTATTCGCACTTCCCTCATACCGAATCACACCGGATGGAAAAACGGTGGTCGTTTGGCTGTCGGCAGAGGAGATTGCAAGACGGTTTTAGCGAGTGAATATAGCAAAAAAAAATTAATAGCCCGCAAACATGCAAAGTTAGCGCCAAATATTTGCTTTTTTGATAAAAAAGCCGTTACTTTGTATTCGCGTTTGAAAAACGCGTTACGAAAAAAAGGAAAATTAACCATTTAAACATAACAATTAACCATTTAAACATAAAGAATTATGTCTGAAATTGAATCGAAAGTTATTGACATCATCGTTGAGAAATTAGGTGTCAGCAAGTCACAAGTTACTATGGAGTCGTCTTATACAGCCGACCTGAACGCCGACTCACTGGATGTAGTGGAGCTCGTAATGGAGTTTGAGAAGGAGTTCAATATCACTATCTCTGACGACGCAACTCAGAAGATCAGCACTGTAGGTGACACCGTAGCATACATCACCGAGGCGCTGAATAAGTAATCCATATTTGCATGGCATTAAAACGGGTCGTAATAACCGGTTTAGGCACGATTAATCCGTTAGGTAATGATGTTGCATCGACTTGGTCGGCATTGATGGCGGGCAAGAGCGGTGCAGCACCTATTACGTTGTTTGACGTCTCAAAACATCGTACGCAATTTGCTTGCGAGGTAAAGGATTTCGACCCGAATAATTGGTTTGACTTTAAGGAGCAGCGCAAGCTTGATCGCTACACGATGCTTGCTTACGTTGCAGCCCTTGAAGCATTCAAAGATGCCGCTCTTGAGGTTAAAGATCCAACTCGCGTGGGAGTGATTGTGGGTTCCGGTGTAGGGGGATTGATAACTCTTGAGCAACAAATCACGGAACACGCTCTTCGCGAGGATCATGTTCCTCACTATTCGCCGTTCTTGATTCCGAGTATTATCACGGATATAGCGGCGGGATATATAGCCATACGTCTGGGCTTGAAAGGTCCGAACTTCTGCACCACAGCGGCTTGCGCCTCATCGGCAATAGCATTTGTGTCAGCAATGAACCATATTCGTCTGGGCAAGGCAGATGCCATCCTTGCTGGCGGCAGCGAAGCAGAGATTTGTTCAGTAGCTATAGGAGGTTTCAACGCCTTGCGTGCGTTATCAACCCGTAACGATAATCCGGCAACGGCATCGCGTCCGTTCTCAGCATCACGCGACGGATTTGTGGCAGGTGAAGGAGCGGCTTGCGTGATGCTGGAGGAATATGAGCACGCTGTACAACGGGGAGCACATATTTATGCCGAATTGGTGGGCTACGGATCAACTGCTGACGCTTTCCACCTGACCGCCCCTGATCCGGAGGGAGAGGGAGCCAAACGTGTGATGCTGGAAGCAATACGAGATGCGGGGATTAAGCCTGAGGATGTTGATTACATCAATACACATGGAACATCCACTCCGCTAGGAGACTTAGCAGAAGCCAAGGCGGTGATTAAGGCGTTCGGCGAACATGCTTACGAGATGAACTTGTCGTCCACGAAGTCAATGACCGGGCACTTGTTAGGTGCATCAGGCGCACTGGAAGCCTTGATAACGATTCTGGCTCTTTACCACCAAGTTGTACCTCCTACAATTAACCACGCCGAGGGTGATGACGACCCGAATATCGACCCGAGGCTGAACTTTACGTTCAACACACCGCAGAAACGAAATTTATGTTACGCCATAAGCAACGCATTCGGTTTCGGCGGACACAATGCAGCACTCGCGTTCCGCGCGTGGCAAGCATAAAGTCAATACCATGTTAAACGCAATGGAAGTAGAATAATAGTACAAAGACTATTTATATAATCCTAACGTTTAACAAAATTGAAAAAATTATGAATGTAGAACTGATCGGCGCTAACGCCGGAAAGATCTGGAGCGCATTGCAGAACGGTGCTTTGTCAAACAAGGCTCTGAAGAAAGCAACCAAACTCAAAGACGCTGACCTCAACCTTGCATTAGGTTGGTTGGCACGCGAAGGTAAACTGACCTTCAGCGAGAAAGACGAAGAGACAATCATCGCACTCGCTTAAAAACAACCCGAGATACCCACCTTAATGAAGCGTGGGTATCTTTTTTGAATTAGAAGATTTGAAAATTTAACGATTTGATAAACTATATATCATGAAAAAGACTATTATCCTTTTGCTTGCACTGGTGGCAAGTATCAGTTTCGCCAAAGCAGAGGCAAGTTTTGATTTCACATCATCGCTCCCAAAAGGCTGGACAGCCACAGTAGCCCCGTATGGCTTTACTGAGCGCGGTGCACAGTTCACATCAAGCAGCGAGTTGTCACTTGCTAACGTCAGCAACGTGAAAGAGGTAACTATCGCTTGTTATACCAATTCGGAGAAAGACAATGACAATAGCATTACCGTGTATATAGGTGAGGTATCTTTCGGAACGAAACAATTGGCACGGGCAACTGATCTGACGCTTACGTTCAGCGCAGCAGAAGCAGTGAGCGGTGATCTGAAGATTGTCATCACCAAGGTCAATAAGAAGTCGGTGTATATCAAAACCATAACGATTGACGGCACATATGACGCCGGTGATATCGAAGAGGAAGATCCGTTGGAGGGCTTGAATACTGATTACGAATATGCTGAACCGACCATCATCGCCAATACAGAGAATACAGGCAGCAATCAAGCATATACCTTCATACAGAACAATATCAAGGTCACATGCACAAAAGGCGCACGCTATGAGACATATTTCTCCGTGAATGCCGGAGCAAGCCTGACGTTTACTGCTACACAACCGATTAAGGCGATAGTGGTGAACGGGTATGTAAAGAAAGAGTTTGAAGCAGAAGCCTCAAGTGGCGAAATACAATACGTCGATGCCAGCGAGGATGAGGTAACTGCCGAACAAGTGCTTGCTGTGATTGAGGTGAACAACAATATTCTCACCATTACCTGCGAGAAACAGATGCAGTGCAAGAGCGTAGCAATCTATTTTACCAGCACGCCGGAGATACATATTGACGACGAAGACGACTATGACTATTCGTTTGAGTGGGAGCCTGAGGAGCAAGTGACAATGGATGTTACGTTTGACAGCCTGGCGTACGTTGACGAAACAGAGTTTCTTGAGTACCCGTGTACGGACATCAGACTGTTTGACCGGCAGAACAACTATATGCTGAATCTGATTGTATTTGTTTCGACGCTGGGGGATGAATCAGAGACCACAATTCTTCCGGTAGGCACATACCCGATCAACTACGTCTATCTGGAAGGCGATGATTATGCCAACACTGTCCAGGCTTCAGTAGGCGGTTACGATGATTACGATTTCCCGTCGTACTTCCTGACGGATGTCTCATACGATGAGTACGGTGATCCATACGAATATGTGCCTTATTACCTTGTCAGCGGCACGCTGGAGGTAGTGGCTGTCGAGGGCGGTGGTCAGTTCGATGTGCACGCCACAACGTATAACGGTTCAACAATTAACGGTACGTATTTCTTCGGTGAAGGCGAGCCGAATATCGAGGACGCTGTCGATCACGTAACATTTGATGCCAAGGCAACTAAAGTGCTGCGTAACGGGCAACTGCTGATCGAGCGCAACGGCGAGTGCTACAGCGTTGACGGTAAACGCCGGTAATGTGTTCGAATAAAGAAGAAAGTATTTACAATCCCAGACGAATACATCCGCGTATGCACCACAATGGCGTTGTGGGGTCATCGCGGTGTGTCACTCGCCAGATAGAATAGACATCTATCAGGCGAAGTATATTGCCTATTCCCACGCCTACTTCAACATAAGGGATAGTGAGCGGTTGCAATCCTTCGGTAAACGAATGTCCTTTGGATAATCCGCCGTAGGCAATCTTACATTCGACGAGTTCGCGCAGATGCAGGAATCGTACACCGGGAATGAGGTTAAACAGTACACCCATTCCGTTCCATTCGGTTTGCAGGGTAATGTACTTGTCGGTGGCATACTGATGGCTGTTCATCAGCGTGAAGCGATAAGCATCGTACAGATACGACTGATTGCCGTCCATAATCTCCAACAGCGGATAGGGCACTTTGCCGATCACCACGCCGGCAGAGGCGATGTACAGCAGTCTTCCACCTACTCCGAGTGAAACCTGATGACGCAGTGTAGCGTTGAGTTTGGCATATACATGGTGATTCTCGACACCGCCAACGTAAGAAAAACCGCCAATCTCTGCACCGAGGAACAAGGTGGGATATTGTCCGTACACGTGCAGCCGGCGCATATAGAAGTCCGCAGTCCGTTCATGCCAACTCAGTCGAACTATACCTGTCAGGCTGTAGAACCGGAAAGGATCAAACGGATATGGCGGTTCAGGAACAACAGCATTCGTTCGCAGATCACGGTCACTGACATATGACGGATCCAGCCTGCCAACTTTCACGCGGATGGTGGTCTCTACGCCTTCGCGCCAGTCGCTCTCGTAGTTGGCAAGGAACGCACGCTCACGGATAGCTGTGTGCTTGGCTGTGCGGTTGTTGTACGGCAGACCGTCCAACAATGCTGGCAGCAGATCCATCTCGCCTGCGCCGAAACTATTCTCGCGCATCAGTTTGTCAAACACCGACGATTCCGAATAGACGTAATGATCCTCGTAGCGCAGTTGTAGCCAATGTCGCCGTTCGGTAGGCATCAGTACGGCTACCTGCCCCATTCCTTTCATCTTCTTATCTCCCCATCCGTAGCCGAAGTACGCATCAAGGCTTACGTGCTTCCATAGTTTCTCGTTGGTGTGCAAAGGAAGACCGAAGTACAGTCCGTGCGCTTTGTTGTAATGAAAGATGTCGGTGATCTTGCCTATCTCTATAGGTCCTCCAAGAGGGATATAGCCTGTTGTGGCGATATCCAGTCCCCACTTGACAAACCGAACTATCGGCAGGTCTTCGAGCGTATTCATGGCTTCCAGTGCCGTGGAATCCGCTACGCGCTCGATTGACGGTGCGTCGGCATCGGTGGTTACGTAGTTCAACCGGCGCTCTACAACCATGCTCGGGAACACGTGCGATGAGTCAGCCTTGATGGCAAAATCCATCGCTAAGGTCATGCGCTCTGTTTGTAGGATATTCTGCTCGTCGAACTGCTGTTCTATATGCATGGCGTGCAGAAAGTTCAAGTTCACTTCGCGTGGCACGTATGCTTCCATGCGCCGTATTGCCCATGTGCCGGAGTCCACTTCCAGTTCACCGTTGAAAGTCGGGTAATAGCCGTTCTTTGTACGATAATGCAGCAAATAACGCTTGGGTGCTTGCACGCTATCGCTCACTATACTGTCGGCAAGGAAGTAGTCGTAATAGATTGTTCCGCTCTTTGCCAGCGGGCTGACGAATGTTGTACCGCAGAGTGATACGTCGTTCTTGTAAAAGTTGGCATAGTTGTCTGTGAGCGAGAGCACCGGCGCATAGTCGGATTCAGTTAGAATACAGCGGGTCTGCTGCTGCGTCAGTTTAGAGAGAAATCCTCGGGAAAGATGGGTATTGCCCACGCTGATATACAGCGGCAAGAACATTGAACTGTCCTCACGGGTGATTATTCCCTCTTTGAGATTTCGCCACAGGAATCGTTCAAGGTGCTTGGCGCGGATATCCGACAAGTAGAGATACTTACTCTCTTCATAGCGATCGACAGCATTTTCCCTCAACTGTCTATCGATAATGGCTCGATTCTCTCGGACGTTTTTGATGATAGCGAGTGCTTCATCGTCGTCAGGCATAACTTGTATCTCTCTCAGGCTCTCCACTTTCTCCTGCAATGCAACATCTATACCAGCCTGCATACCGGGCATTATATCGAAGCGCTGCTTGCGATAGCCGACAGCGGAGATAACAAGCGTATGTTTCTCCTGTAAGTCTGTTCGAATCATGAACAGCCCTTCGTCGTTGGTTGAGGCGCCTGCTTTCGTGCCCTTGAGTACCACATTCGCTGCAGGAATAGGCTCGCCGGTTTCGGCATTATACACTTCACCGATGATGATAGTCTCAGCAGCCTTGACTCCGGGAACGAGGAGCAAGGAGCAAAGAATCAATAGCACTATGTAACGAACAACTCTCAACTTTCAACTATCTGTTAGCCGGGTGGTATTTCAGTACAGCCTGACGCAGATCCTGTATATCAAGGTGGGTGTAAATCTCCGTGGTAGTTATGCTCTCATGTCCGAGCATCTGTTGAATGATTCTTAGGTCGGCTCCGTTCTGCAACAGATGGGTGGCAAACGAGTGGCGTAAGGTGTGTGGGGAAATAGTTTTGCGTATGCCTGCCTCTGCAGCCAACCGCTTGACGATGGTGAAGATCATCGCACGAGTCAATCCGCGACCGTAGCGGTTGAGGAATGCATAATCCTTATATTCGGGCTTGACATCCAATTTTGAACGATCTGACAACCAATAGGTAAACCACTCCATCGCCACAGGTGAAATCGGCACGAGCCGCTGCTTACTGCCCTTGCCTTCGATGAGCATGTAGCCCTCATTAAGATAAATGCGGCTGAGCTTGAGCGTCGTGAGTTCCGACACACGCAACCCTGAACCGTACAACATCTCTATGATAGCACGGTTACGATGCCCTTCGGGTGTAGACAGGTCGATGGCGGCAATCATCCTATCAATCTCTTCTACTGTAAGGACCTCCGGCAAATGCATATCACGCTTGGGCATCTCAATGAGTTCCGAAGGGTCTTGATCAATGTAATTATGGTAAACGAGAAAACGGTAAAAACTATGGATACCGGATAGAATACGTGCTTGGGATTTGGTGTTTTCCACACTGCTGAGTACCTCCTGAACAAACCGGTGCAGATCATCGGCTGTGGCGTGCACAAGATCAATGCCATGTTCAGAGCAGAACGAGCGGAGTTTGTCCAGATCCTGCTCGTATGCCAATACGGAGTTTTCTGACAGGCCTTTCTCCAGTTTGAGATACGTATGGTACTCTTTCTCTTTGCTCATCGCTCGCGGTTGATGGTTGGCAGTACGTTACGGTAATGAAACGGATAAGGCTGACGGCGGTTCTGTAGTTCGGCTCGTCCGTCAAGCACCAGTGTGTCACCGATGTATGAAACGGTCATCGTGGCAATGGTAATGGGTAGCACCTCGTAGTTCTTCTCGCCCATCAGCAACACGTAACTGCCACCGTAGTTGCCGTCGTAGTCCAAGCCGCGTAAGAAGTGCATCAGGTTGGCAGTCGAGTCGCTCTCGTATGTGCCTTCGGGCAGAACAGACTGAGGCTTGTCTTTCTCCAACCAAGCATTTGGCACAAAGATGTCACTGATGTACAGATTCGTACCAACGCCTTCCATTACGCCTTCATCGTTCAGCCCAAGACCTTTGGAGTAGAGATCCAGGCTGACTACATCGTAGTCTATGCCTTCTTTCTTGTAATACTGTCCGTAGTATTCCAGCCGTCCGGATGTAAGCACTGTATCCAGCGACTGATACACAATCGGCGTATACGAACGATGACAACTCGTCAAGCAAATTACCGACAGAACGGCGAAAAGCAGTATAATATGGAATCTGTGTTTCATCTCTTTCAATTTTCTATTTTCACTTTCCTTGCCGGAATCCACGCTGCCAATGCACCCAGCATGAGCACAACAACCAAAACCAACAGCACATCCGGCAATTGGACATCAACCGGGTAGGCCGACAGGACATAACTTGTTCCATTGCCGATCTTGAGCAATCCGAAATATTGCTGCAGAGCACATATCACTACACCGAGCAGCGTGCCGATAACTGCTCCGCTGGCGCTGATCAGCCATCCTTCGTACAGGAAGATGCGGCGTATCATCTGACCATCTGCGCCTAAGGTGTGCAACAGGCGGATGTCGTCTTGCTTGTCAAGGATAAGCATCGACAGCGAACTGATGATATTGAAACTGGCTATCAGCAGGATAAACACCAGCAGCAAGGCTGTCAGCCATTTCTCGATCATCTGTATGCGGTAGAAGTCTTCCTGTTGCTCGTAGCGGTTGAGTACAATGTATTCCTCTCCCAATGTAGCACGGATGGTTTTCTGTACTTTCTTGACCGACACACCGGGCTGTAATTTGAGTTCAAGGGCTGTGGCTTGGGTTTCGTCGTATTCGAATAACTCCTGCGCCAGAGGCAGAGAGATAAGCATGTACGTATCGTCGTACTGCGTTTGATTGACAGCAAACACGCCGGCAATGAAGATACCTTTGCTGTGGAAATTCTCATCCGGACGAAGCATATTCACCTTGCCCACGCGCTTAGGCGCATAGATGTGCACGGGGGAGATAAAATGTGCCCCGATGCCGATCGTGTTAGCCAGTCCTACTCCCATCACGCAGCGTTCAAACGCTCCGTCCCACACGGCGTAATTTCCGTCGATGATGATACTGTCAATGTCCGTCAGTTGCTGATAGGTGGTATCCACACCCTTAAGCTGTGCAGGTACCTGCCTGCCCCGAAACTCTACAAGAGCGGTCTGTTCTATCGTTGGGGCTATAACCGCTATCTCCGGCATTGCGTATAATGCCTGAACACGTTCGTCGTCCAGCCGCAGCACTTTGCCGGAAGCCGGCGTGATGCGCAGTTCAGGATCGAGTTGCGAGAACATCTGTTCTATCGCCTCACCAAAACCGTTCATCACACTCAGTACGCAGATCATCGCTGCCGTGACTACCGCCACAGCAAGGCACGAGATGCCGGAGATGATATTGATGGCATTTTGTCTCTTCTTTGCCACCAAATACCGCCATGCTATGTGTGGTTCAATCCGCATCTTTCAGTGAAACGGTCTATTGCCTTAGTAATTCATCGATGTGCTCCATGCGCTGAATTGTCTCGTCGGCAAAGAACCGGAGTTCGGGAATAATCCTTAGCTGATGACGCTCCAATGTACCGAGTTGTCCACGGATAGAACCGGTATCCTCGATAATCATGTTCATCAGCTCTTCTTCCCTGTTGTCGGGGAAGATGCTCAGGTACACACTTGCCACGCTCAGATCGGGCGACACACGCACCTCACTCACCGAGATCAGCACACCGCCTATACGCTTGGCATAACGCAGAAAGATGTCGCTCAAATCCTTCTGGATCAGACGCGCGATCTTATGTTGTCTTGTTGATTCCATAATACTACTGTTTTATACGCAAAACAAGGAAAAGAGAGCGAGCTCTTTTCCCTAAACTATTTCAGTTTTTGCGCCAATGATTTACTTTTTGTGACGACCTTCGTCAGCTACAGTCAGTTTTTTTCTGCCTTTGGCACGACGGGCAGCTAATACACGGCGACCGTTAGCGGTAGCCATTCTCTCCAAAAAACCGTGTTTGTTACGACGCTTGCGTTGCGAGGGTTGGAATGTACGTTTCATTGTCTTATCTCTTTAATCTGTTACACTTTCTGTTACGTCGCACGACCATACAAATCGCGCGAAAAGGGTTGCAAAGATACAACTTTATTTTTAATTATGCAAATTATTTGTGCATTTTTTTTGAAAAAAGTTGATTTTCTTTGCTCTTTTCGTCACATTATATGACAAAACGGGGCAAAATAATCCCCACAGTGTTGTCTGCGGGGATTACTTGTTTGCGCATTAGCGAACGCCTGTCAGGTGACGTACGTGCTCGTTGAATGCATCCTTCTTCATCAACTCTTCGATGCTGATATGCATTCTGTAGTTCCAGAAGTGTCTTGGGTTAGCCGGTACGTTGATGCGCTCGCCGTTGGCGTCGGGCAGACGTACCTCACCATCTATAGCCAGCCAGTCTTGCAGCGGCAGGATCACCCACATTGCCGGGCTGTACATGTGCTGCTTAACGATGAAGTCGGCTATCTCCGGAGTCATTACTGCCGGAGCTTCACCCCACCAACCCATCTGGTCATTGTAGAATTTCTGCGTCACATCGCGATCTTCCTCCCACCATTGGCGGATAGGGCTTGTGTCGTGTGTGCCCGTGGTGCAAACGCTCAAGTACGGCGCGTCTGCCGGATGAGCGAAGGTACGCTTAGGATCTTTCGGCATGCGCTGGATCTCCAGACTCAAGATCTGCAACTCATGCATCACTTGCGGTACGCAGTCAGGCACCATTCCCAGATCCTCGCCGCAGCAGAGCATGCCGGTCGAACTGATCAGGGTCGGCAACTTGCGCATAGCACTCTGACGCCAGAACTCCGTGTGACGACGATAGAAGTAGTCGTTGTAGATGTTCATCAAGATACGTTTCTGGTCGTCGTACAACTCGTTGAACGAGTGACTCTGATAGATGCTGATACGCGGATGGAGCATCTCAGGATTCGTCTGATCGCGAACAAACAGTATTTCGCAGTGCAGGTAGAACAATCCCTCACGCAAGTTGATGGCTTGGTCTTTGTTCATAAATCCGGCCTCATGCAGTTTGTCCTCGTCATCAATGATAGCATCAAAGTAGTCTTGAACCTTCATCTGGGTATCAAACTCATCCTTGAACCAGAATACATAACCGTCATTCGTGTTCAGGAAGCGCTGCTTGGCGGTTTCTGTGTCATAACCGAACACATCACCCAGGAAGTTACTGCGGATATACGGCTTAGTCATGCGGTCAACATCGAGGCATACGCCCATGTTCCACAAGTCTTGCGGCGAGTAAGGCATAGCGGGCGAGAAGTGTCCGCACAGTCCCCAAACATCGCTCTTGCGCATCTGCCATATACGGAAGAAGCCCAAGATGTGGTCAATACGGTAGGCATCAAAGTAGTCCTGCATCTTTGTGAAGCGACGACGCCACCAACCGAATCCGTCTTTCGCCATCTCTTCCCAGTTGTAGGTCGGGAATCCCCAGTTCTGTCCGCTGATCGAGAAGTCATCGGGCGGCGCACCGGCTGAGGCATCAAGGTGGAACAATTGAGGCTCAACGGCAGCATCCACCGAGTCCGGACTGATGCCGATAGGTATATCACCCTTCATTGCTACGCCCAGCGAGTGCGCGTAGGCCACAGCATCACTGAGTTGCTTGTCGGCGTGGAATTGCAGGTAGCAGTAGAAGCCTTCGGGCTTGCCGTCACGCTTGGCGAGGAACGCTGCATAGGGCTCCAACCAACCTTTGTTCTTGTCGAAGAATGCCTTGAATTCCGCACTCGCAAAGCAGGCTTCACTGTCTGCATTGTATAGAGCCTCGAAGTATTTCATCTTCTCGTCATATACGCACTGATAGTCGGCAATCGTCTTCTGGTTGAACTCCTTCTTCGTAGCCTCATATTTCTTCTTCAGCGCAGGCGTCAGACGACCCATCTTCTCTATATTAATGTATATAGGATGCAATGCAAACACTGACACAGACTTGTACGGATAACTGTCCAGATTCGTGTGCGTGAGCGTTGTATCATTGATCGGCAGAGTCTGAATCATCTTCTGTCCTGTCAGGGCTGCCCACTCAGCGAGTTTCTTCAGGTCTTGGAACTCACCTATACCGAAACCGTCCTCCGTCCTCAGACTGAACACCGGAACCGCTACGCCTGCACCTCTGAAACGCGGCAGCGTACGGCGGAACGAACGGTCATTCACGCGCAGTCTTGAGCCCTTCTCCGGCAATCCCCACGCATGGCGGTTCTCACCCCACTCCATATCGGCAAGGTTACCTGTTGCCAAGTCGTAGATCACATACTTGTACTCAAATCGTTCTACATCGTCCACCTCAATGTCGGCTTTCCATACAGGGAAATCAGCATCGCTCATCGGCAGGAACTTCGCTGTGTCCCACGCTCCGAGTTGCTTAATTCCGCCAACTATGCCCACGCCCTGCGACGGCAAAATCTGCGGCAGATCAATGGTGAAGGTCACATTGCTGGCTTTCGGACGACCTTTGGCTTTCGGCGCAGCCGGCGTGTGGCGGGCAAACAACGACTTCATGAATGCTGTCGTGTAGAATGCTTTCTCGTAATCCACTGCCTGCCAGAAGTCGCGCATCACAACTTTCTTGTCCGTAGCACGGATGGTAATCTTCCTGTCCAGCCCTGCCTCGTAGATGAATCCGCCTTCCTGCAAACGGATAGCGTACTTATAGACGATCGTGCCCGCCGACTCAATCTTGGCGGTTGTCGTCCAAAAGTCCTCACCTTGGCAGGTTAACTCAAGCGGAGCCTGTTCCGTCCACCCGGCTACATTCGAACCGGTCTCCACAATGCACAGTTCTTGACCGTACATCGTGCGATAATTGATTTGAAATGTCAGATTCATAGGTATTAATTCATATAGTTAGTTTCTCATCCACAGTCCCCATTCATTCTCATCACTTCCACATATTCACGGGAACACATTATAATCCGAATGCAAAGATACAAAAAATAATTGACATTTGCAAATGCTGAGTGGATTTTTTTTGTCAAAATGAATCAAAAATACCAAATTTTCATAAATTCGCCCAAATGCTATCATTTATAGCGGCAATAATTTGGATTATTCATTTTTTTTTCGTACCTTTGCATCCGCATCTTTCAACTATCAACTATCAACTCTCAACTATAAAAAATGTCCCGTCGTCACAGAGCACCACTGAAAGCCGATGAATTAGGCACGGAGTCCATCCGCAGCCTGCTCATCAAGTACGCGCTGCCGGGCATCATTGCGATGACCGCCAGTTCTCTGTACAATATGGTGGACTCCATCTTCATCGGTCACGGTTGCGGCGCAATGGCGCTGTCCGGACTGACGGTCGCCAAACCGTTCATGGATATCTGCGCGGCGTTCGGTACGCTTGTCGGCGTCGGAGCCAGTACACTTGTGGCAATCAAACTCGGCGAGAAAGACTACAACACTGCCGGGCGAATTCTCGGCAATGTGATCCTGCTCAACGCTATCCTCGGCGCACTGGTGACGTTCATCGGACTGCTGTGGATCGATCCTATCCTGTATGCCTTCGGAGCAAGCGAGACTACCATCTCTTACGCGCGCGAATATATGGAAATAATATTGATCGGCAACATCCTCACGCATATCTATTTCGGTTTGAACAGTATGCTCCGCTCAATGGGACATCCGCGCACCTCGATGGTGGCAACCATCGTGGCGGTGTTTATCAATATTGTGCTCGATCCGATCTTCATCTTCGGGCTCGACATGGGTGTGCGCGGTGCGGCTGTGGCTACGATTATATCGCAGGCATTGGCTGTCGTATGGCAAATGACCATCTTCCTTAACCCCAAGGAGATCATCCATTTTCACAAAGGTATATGGCGTCTGGACGCGGCTATCACCAAACGTTCGCTCTCTATCGGTCTTTCGCCGTTCTTGATGAATATCGCCCATTGCTTCGTAGTAATCATCCTCAACAACCAGTTCAAGGCGTACGGCGGTGACATGGCTATTGCTTCCTATGGCGTCATCAACCGTTTCATCTTCGTGTTTGCGATGATTGTAATGGGACTTAACCAAGGCATGCAGCCTATCGTGGGCTACAACTACGGCTCCCGACAATACGACCGTATGCTGCGTGCCTTCGAACTGACCGCCGTCTGCGCAACCATGGTCATGGGCTGCGTGTTCCTGCTCGGGGAGTTCGTGCCGCGGTGGATGATCCTGCTCTTCACCCATGACGTCGAACTGCTCACGCAAACCATTCGACCGATGCGTATCGTCGTGTCATCAATGCTGCTCGTGGGATTCCAGATGGTAGCGGGTAATTTCTTTACCTCCATCGGTTTGGCGGGCAAGTCTATTTTCCTCAGCCTCACGCGCCAAGTGTTGTTCCTTATCCCGCTGGCATTACTCTTGCCCTTGGCATTCGCCGAACCTATTGAAGGCGTGTGGTGGAGTATCCCCGTCAGCGACACGCTCTCCGCACTCGTCGCAGCAGCTATGATCTTCGCCCAAGTACGCAAGTTCCGCACACAAATAGAGGCACAAAAAGGCAGCCTACCCGCCTAAGGCTACCACAAAAAAAAGCAGTGCGCCAATCTTGGCGCACCACCTTGTAGCCTCTGTAGCGGGACCCAGGATTGAACTGGGGACCTCATGATTATGAATCATGCGCTCTAACCAGCTGAGCTATCCCGCCGCGCAAAAGCAGATGCAAAAGTACAACAAATTTTCCGTATATGCAAATTTAACCTGCATTTTTTTGTTATGTCTTGCTCATTTTTGTCGAAATAGTATTTCTACATGGCAATCTGCAAGTTCAGACAGCAGTTAGGCACACATTTTGTTGCAGGCATTGAGGTATTATGATACTATCTAAACAATAATATAAACCGTATGAAAAAATTAACGTATCTATTTGTCATGGCAGCAGGATTGACAGCATGCTCCCCTCAGAAGCAGACAACCGGAATCCCTCTCTCTAACCTCGACACCACAGCCGTAGCGCAGAACGACTTCTATCAGTACGCTTGCGGCGGTTGGATGGCAGCTAACCCGCTCACGCCGGAGTATTCGCGCTTCGGCTCGTTCGACAAACTCGCACTCAACAACCTCGAGCAAGTCAACGGGCTCATCCAAGAGATTGCAGCAGGCAAGCACGCAAAAGGATCGGTTGGGCAGAAGATTGGTGACATCTACAACCTTTGTCTTGACACCACACGCCGCAACGCCGAAGGCATTGCACCCGTGCAGAAAACCCTGCAAGAGATCCAAGCTATTCAGTCGCGCGACGAGTTCTCCAAGCTCCTTGGCGCTGCTATGGAATTCGGACTGTTCGCTATGTACGTCGATGCCGACGCCCTCAATTCCTCAATGAACATCATGAACGAGTATCAGGCAGGCTTCGCTCTCGGCGAGAAAGAGTATTACATCGACAACGATGAGACGACCCTCAACATCCGCGCCAAGTACGAGCAGTACATCACCAACATGTTCCGCCTGTTCTCTCAGCCCGAACCCGAGCAAGCCGCAAAGACCGTTCTCCGTCTGGAGACGCGTCTGGCTAAGGCTGCAAAGAACAATGTCGAACTCCGTGACCCGATTGCCAACTACAACAAGATGTCCGTTGCCGAGTTGCAAAAACTCGTGCCGCAGATCAATTGGTCGGAGTTCTTTACTGCCCTGGGTGTCACCCTCGACAGCGTGAACATCGGTCAAGTCGCTCACCTGCAAGAGGTTGGCAAACTCCTTGCCGAAGAACCCCTCGAGGACATCAAGACCCTCTTTACATGGCAGGTACTCGACGGCGCATCGTCCTACCTGACCGACGAGATCTACATGGAAAGCTTCAACTTCTACGGCAAGGTACTCTCCGGCCGCGAGGAACCCACACCGCTATGGAAACGTGGCGTAGGCATCGTCAACGGTACGCTCGGCGAGGCAGTCGGACAGATGTACGTCAAGAAGTATTTCCCCGAGGAAAACAAACAGCGTATGCTTAATCTCGTCCACAACCTGCAAACCTCGCTTGGTCAGCGTATTCAGGCACTCGACTGGATGTCCGACGAGACCAAAGCCAAAGCCACGGAGAAACTCAACGCCATCACCATCAAGATCGGTTACCCCGACGAGTGGCGTGACTACACCGACCTGAACATCGACGCTGCCGATACCTACTACGACAACCTCCAGCGGGCTGCTAAGTTCGAGCAGGCATACTCACTCTCCTACCTTGGCAAACCCGTTGACAAGAAGAAATGGTACATGACTCCGCAAACCGTCAATGCCTACTACAACCCCTCGTCCAACGAGATCTGTTTCCCCGCAGGTATTCTCCAGTATCCGTTCTTCGACATGTCGGCTGACGACGCGTTCAACTACGGCGCTATCGGCGTGGTGATCGGTCATGAGATGACCCACGGCTTTGATGACCAGGGCTGCTTGTTCGACAAGGACGGCAACATGAACAACTGGTGGACAGAGGAGGATAAAGCGAAGTTCGATGCCCGCACCAAGGTCATGGCTGAGTACTTCAACGGCATTGAGGTTGCTCCGGGCGTGCACGCCAACGGCTACTTCACCCTCGGTGAGAACATTGCCGACCACGGCGGACTGCAAATCTCCTTCCAAGCCTTCCGCAACAACGAGAACGCCAAACCCGAAGCCGAGCGTCTGGGCGTAGTGGACGGTTTCACTCCCGAGCAGCGTTTCTTCCTCGCCTATGCCAATGTATGGGCTGGCAACATCCGTCCGGAAGAGATTCTCAACCGCACGAAGTCCGATCCTCACTCCCTCGGTCGCTGGCGTGTCAACGGTGCTCTGCCGCACATCGCCGCATGGTCACATCTGGTAATTCTATGAAGTTGAGTGTTGAATGTTTAGTGTTGAGAGAAGTTAGGAAGTTAAAAGATGAAAGTTCAATGAACTAACAACTTCAAACTCAAAACTACACTAAACACTCAACTCTAAACACTAAACTAAATATAAATCAATGATTAAACATATTGTTTTCTTTCGCTTGGCTGAAGAAGCCGAAGGAAAAACCAAATTAGAGAACGCACAAATCATCAAGCAGGGCTTAATGTCCCTGCTTGACAAAGTGCCTGTTCTGCGTTCAGAGCGCGTAGGCATCAATATCCCTAACGCCAAGAAGACCGATTACGACATCTGCCTGGAGTGCGAGTTCGACTCATGGGAGGATGTCGATATCTACCAGAACCACCCCGAGCACCTCAAGGTTGCCGGTTATATAGCCAAGGTGCGCACAGCCCGTGCCGCTGTCGATTATCAGTTCTGATACACAAGAAGGGAGCCAAGCTTGGCTCCCTTAATCTTCAATCTCCAATCTCCAATTTTTTCATCCTTTCCCCAGGTGCGTCGCTCCATCCTCATCCAGATAATCAATGCACGGGAATCGTAGCGCATCATCATACGGCAACAGCAACGTTTTCAGCATGTTCAACAGGCTCAATAGTTGCTGTTTGTTCACTATATAGATAGCGTTCTCGCTGTCGCCTTGCTTGGCAAGTTTCTCGTTCTCGGTCTCGAGGGCTGCGGCTTTGTCGAACACTATCTTAAACTGCTGCTGTGCATCGCCGGCGTAGTTCAGCCACTCCTGTGCAGCACGTTTGTTCCATTGGTCGATCAGTTTGTTCACTTTCTTGCGCTCAGCCGTCCACCATCCGGGGTACGGTACGTCTGCAAAACCTGACGAGTTAAGATCCAATCCCGACTCCCATTCTGCCACACGTTCCCACAGCGCTTTCTCGATGGCATCCACCTGCCTTGCCTCGTCGCTGTTGAGCCAGTCCTGACGCAGATTCTCAGCCAGCATGCTTATAGGACGGCGGTTGTAATCCTCCATCACATCGTTCATTTGACCTATGCAAGCCTGTATGCCCTCGCCTATCTTGCCAAAACCCTCGTTGCGATCATCGCCCACCTCGTTCGTCATCGGCCCACCGGCATTCGCGGCATACAAACGCTGATACAACTGCGGATGGTTCGTTTGCAGATACGTCTCGGTCTGCTTCGGGTTGCGTTGAGCCATGTTGATGATCTTAATGTACTCCTCCTTGCTTATACCCCATTTGGGTGCTATGCTGCCTGCTACTATCTCCATCAACTCCTGCTCGCTGGCTTTATCCAGATCCACGCCGCTTGACATGATGATCTGCATCATCTCCTGCTGCGAAGGCATCAGCCCGGCTTCCACGTTCCGGTTGTACTGCTGCATAGCAGCCTGACCGCGTTGCGCCTGACGCTGACGGGCTTTGTCAAGGCGTGCGTTCAGCTCCATGTACTTTGGCTGACTTGCCACCATAGCCTGCTCCAATGCCAACTTGTACGGAGCATACAATGTACTGTCAGCAACGTACTTTGCCTTATCACTCGTTATCTGATCCACTTTCGGGAACGCAGGCAGCAACTTCATCGCCTCGGCTATGGTCGAGAACGACTTGCCCGGACGAACTTCCGATGCGCGTTCAAACTCTCCCGTACCAAACATGTTCTCCGACGGACGAACCTCATCTTGCGCCCGCACTGCCACAGCCAGCATCAATCCGGCTGCCGCAAATAGAATACATTTTCTCATATAGATTGTTTTTAGGATTCTCAACTACTATAAGAGACCACAAAAATCGTGCCGATTATACCAAAATATATCCGCTATGCTCTTCGAACGCATGCTCGAGCAGGAGATAATCGACAATCAGTTAACGAATGCAAAGCAAGTTCATTCTAAACAACCCGAACTCATCCGCCTCAAGGGCGGTCACAATTGGAACATCTGGCGCCAATGCCTCAGCAACTTCTTGGAAAAACTGTGATGCTTACCCTTAAACTCGTAACTCCCTCCCCATCAGCAGTCCACACGGGCTGCTTTTTTGTGCATGAAAACTATCAGCAGTTTTCGTTAAACACGCAGTACGTAACTGCGAAGCCATGCATCTATATCATCTACAGTGTCTTGGCTTTCGACATTTGGCTTTCGACTTTCGACTACATGCTTCCGCACAATCTGGCGACGGTGATAGATGGTCTGTTTCTGGACGTTTAAGAGAATACTCATGTCGTTGTCCGACGCACCGATGATGCTGAGGATGGCGAACTGCATGTCGGATTCGGTGAGTTTGGGGCACTCCTGACGAAGGCGGCTGATTGCGCCGTCCAAAGCTTTGTCCACCGAGTCGATGAGTTCGTTCAGGCTCTCTTTGCTCATGGTCAGTTGCTCATCGCGGTAGGTTTGCAGCCATGTGGGGAACTCAACCTCGTTACCGCGCATGCGCTGCATCTCTATCTCACGTGTTAGGTTGACTTTCTGTTGCAGTCGCTCCAATGCAAGTTGGAGTTGTTGTGCGTACTTGTCACGTAGTGCCTGGAGTTGGGTTGCCTGCTCGCGGCGTTTGGCGCGGTAGAACAGATAGAGCAGCACAAGCAGCGACAACGTAATGGCAAGAGTCAGAATCAGGATTGCCGAAACACGTTTGTGCCACTGCTGTTCGCGTTGTGCCTGTTCGGCGCGTTTCTGCTCGCGCTCCACATCGTAGTGCTGCGCTATGGCGAACGTGCGTGCGGACGCATCGCGCTGCAGGCGGATGATCGTACGGTCATAGAGGTTGCGCAGTGTGGCGTAGGCTGCTGTATCGTTGTGCTGTGCGGCATTGAGTCGGCTGAACCAGTAGGCGTGCGTCTGCTCGAACCAGTAGGAGTACGTCGAATCGACAGGTTGCAGACGTTTGAGGAAATACGCCGCCGAGTCAGTCTCGCCGCGCGAGAGGTAGATCTCCACCATCTCGGCGTAACGTGTAGTGACATTGAACTGTTCAGCAAGTATACAGCATGCATGCAGACGTTCGTCCGTACTATCCGGCTCACAGTACTGGTAGTAGTAGGCATCAATATCCGTGGCAAGCACAGTACTTTGCGCCGCTCGGGCGTAGCGTGTAGCTCGCGTAAACCACAGCCGTGTTGAATCGATGTTGCCGTCAGATAGTGCATTAGTGCGTGCAAGATCGCGGTAAGCACAAGCGAGGAAGATGTTGTTGTTGCGCTTCTCCAAGAGCGGTATCGATTTGCGATAGTAATTGTGTGCAATCGGATAGAGCATCTCACTCTCTGACGTATTTCCCAAGCAGAACCACGTCACGCCTAACAACTGCTCGCAGAGCGCAACTTGAGAACTATCAACTCTGAACTTTAAACGACTCTCAACGCTAAACTCTAAACACTCAACCAAATACTCCTCAGCTTGCTTGAGGTAGGATGTGGACTGCTCGTAATGGCTGGTGTGGATGGACGAGGTGCCAAGCATGTAGTACGCTTCGCCGATAGAGAGCGCATCACCGGATTCCAACAATTCAGGAAGGAGTGCGTCGATGATCTCTGCATAATAAGATGAATGGCGCGTGCGCGAGCGCGCAAGTTCCTGCTCCATGTGGTAGATGTTCCGCTCGTGAGGAGTGAGAGAGAGGGTATCCAAACGCTGCAAAACAGCGAGTGCACTATCGGGATTTTCCCACACCAACAAACGCTCGCTCTGGAGGGTCAAAGAAGCATCAGTTGGAGCATGATGGCAGGAATTTATGCTTAACAACATAAAAACTGACATGTACAAAATGCCCCGTACAACACGATTTTTTACCCAATTTTTAATTCGTCCAAAAACGCCCTCGTACAACATGAAAATTTGCATATTTGAAAAATTTGTTGTACCTTTGCAGTGTCTTTTCGAAGGACAAAAGTACAATAATTTTTTGACATTTGCAAATCTTTTGGAAAGAAAATTTAGAATATGGTTAAAATTTCCGCAATATGAAAACAAAACACCTCTTTTTGGCAATCATTCTCACCTGTATGTACACAACTGCGCTCGGTACAATATACACAGGCGTATGTGGAAAGAATGTCACATGGTCGTTGGACAGCGAGACAAAGGTGCTCACCATCAGTGGCGAGGGGGATATGTATCATGACAACCGTTATAACGACCCGGAGAACTGGCGAGGTCAGTATCTTGAAAACCTTATTAGCAGCGTTGTCATCAACGAGGGTGTAACGAGTGTAGGCTTTTGGGCGTTTGCCAACTGCACGAAGCTCAATACCGTCAGTTTGCCTGAAGGTATAACGGTTGTGGAGGATTATGCGTTCTACAACACCGGCTTGACATCTGTTGTGCTGCCGAACAGTGTCGAACGCGTGAAGCAGAGTGCTTTCCGTGACTGCACAGCTCTGACGCGATGCGACCTTGGGCGAGGCGTGAAATACATCGAGCAGTATATACTCCAAGGCTGCACGGCATTGGAACACCTGCGCTGGTCGGATTGTTTGGAGACCATAAGTGGTATTATTCTGGACAATTTTGATGCGGTAACCAGCGAGCACAAAGATATTCCTCTACAGGATACAATATACTTCCCGCCTTCGTTCCTATCAATGAATTCCATCGCCACAGGCAATATGCCGAATATGCCGGCTTTTGTCTGGAACGCCCGGCATCCGGCTGACGGAGGGATGTCCAGCCCGCTGAACATAGGTCAAACGCATGGTTATTATCTCAAAAAGATCATCCTCGGCGAGGATGTGGAGTATATTCCCGACTATTTATTTGCCGGTCAGAAGATTGACACAATTATCTTGCCGGAAAAGGTAACGCATATAGGGGAAAAAGCGTTCTATAATTGCGGTGAGCTCAAGCACATTGTTATTCCTGACGCAGTGAACTACATCGGTGAGTATGCGTTTCAGAATTGTGGCAAAGTGGAGGAAATAGATATCCCTGCTTCGGTTACTGCGTTTGAAATAGGAACGTTCAAAGGATGCACAAAACTTAAGCAAGTCATCCTGCCCTCCGGCATGACAGAGGTGCCCGAGGAACTCTGCTATGCCTGCTATGCGTTGGATAGCGTCCGTATTCCTGAGAGCGTAACGGTTATTCGCCACGCAGCATTTTGTGGCTGTTCTGCACTTCACAACATACATATCCCCAATGCCGTAACCACGATTGATCAGGGTGCCTTCGCCGGCTGCCCGTTGGACACTGTCGTACTACCGTCATCGCTTAACGTGTTGGGGAAGACGGTTTTTAACCGTGGCATGAATCCGCCTTTCCCCTGCCAGAAGCACTTGGTGCTGCCGGACAAACTAGTGGCTACAGGCAGTTCGACATTCAGCAATTGGTGCCAACTGGAGAGTATAACAATTGGTAAGAATGTTGCGCTGCTTGGGGAAACATGTTTCTACGCTGATTCAGCTTTGCGTGACATCACCTGTTACGCCGCCCAACCGCCACTTATCTATGAAAGTACATTTGAGGGCGCGCCGGACACCGTTACGGTTCATGTGTTGCCTGCCAGCGTGAAGAGTTACAAGTCTGCGCAGTACTGGTCACGGTTCCGCATCGTAGCGATGGAAGATGATGAGTATATTCAGAACAAAGTCACGGTGGATGCCGGCGAGACAACGGCAAATTTCACATGGCCGACGGATAACGAAGCAAACTCCTATCAGATAGATATCTACAAGAACGGTGCAGTGTTCTGCAAACTCACGCTGGGTAACCGCGGACAATTGCTCGGTATCGCTTTCTCAGCACCCGGACGGAATCAGCAATCAGCAATCAATGATCAGCAGTCAGAAAGCACCCAACCAAGTACATTGAGTTTCATGGTGACGGGTTTGGACGAGGCGTCGCGGTATAATTACGTACTCTCAACCTTGGATGCCGATGGCACACCCCTGCACGTATATATAGGTGACTTTGCCACCACCGGCTATACAGGCGAACTCAATCCTGAAAGCGGCAACGAGATCACGCCTACGCCACCGATTATACCTTATGATCCCGAATCAATAGCTACCGGTATCGAAAATCCCGATGAGACCGTTGGCAAAACCCCAGCTCAATCTGTACGACTGATTATCTGCGGCGGTGAACTACTGATTCAGAACAACGGCAGAACATACACCATACAAGGACAACTGAAAAAGTGAAAGGGTAATAGAGAATAGTAAATACTTACGTATATGAAACCATTTATACACAAATTACTGTTGATGCAACTTGCGGTAGTT
>CADBAZ010000001.1 GCA_902792835.1 uncultured Bacteroidales bacterium | reverse complement strand
ATATGAAAAAACTTCTCTTCATCATGGCAGTAACGCTGGTAGCGTTCACTGCATGCCAGAAACAGGCTGAGCAGGCTCAGACCGTTTATTCGATTGACGAACTCTATTCGCAGGCAGACTCCCTGCTGGGTGACACCATCTACTTCCAAGGCATCTGCTCGCACCTGTGCAAGCACGGCGGACGCAAAGCCTTCCTCATGGGCAGCGACGAGAGCCGCATCCTGCGTGTAGAGGGTGCCAAAATGGGTAATTTCGCACCCGAGTGCATCAATAATCTCGTGCGCGTTCGCGGCATTCTGCACTTTGTAGAGGTTGTGCCTGAGGAGAACGCCACCGACGACGGACTCAAGCACGGCACAGATGACAACGGCTGCGAGACTGAAAAGAAAGCCATCCGCAAGTACTTTGCCGAGGCTGTCAGCTACGAGATCATTATCGAGGAATAATGGAACGCGGAGCATTGATTCGCAAGTGGTTGCGCATTGCGCACCGCGAACTGAGTTATGTGTTTGCGGGCGCGCTGCTGGTGTATGCCATCAGCGGCATTGCCTTGAACCACAAGGCGACATTCAACAGTCAGTACCGCATCGAGCGCAGCGAGCATCAGTTTCCCGCTGACGGCTCGATTGCCGATTGGCTCACAATCTGCGGCATGCAGGGCAAAGAGATCCAGCACTACAACCCCGATCCCGAGACGCTCAAGATCTTTCTGAAGGGTAACAGCACACTCACCGTCAATCTTACGACGCATGTCGGCGTGCTGGAGCAGGTGAAGAAGCGTCCGTTCTTGGGCAGCCTGAGCAAGCTTCACTACAACCCGGGTAAGGCGTGGACGTGGTTCTCCGACATTTTTGCCGGAGCACTGATCCTGATTACCCTCACCGGCATCTTTATGCTCAAAGGCAAGCACGGACTCTGGGGCATCGGCGGTATAGAACTGGCTATCGGCATACTGATTCCGCTGCTGTTTATCTTCTTGTAGGGCGCATCCGCAAGAACAAAGCAAGAAACTATATATTAACATCGCATCAGATTCATTCGGGGAGTGGGCAACGCCAGTTGCCCTCTGAGAACAAAAACCCGCTGAACCTGAGCAGGTAATGCTGCTAAGGGAAATGACACATTTACATCCAAGTATCAGCCATGCATGGCTGATTATTCTCCTTCTTATCAGCGGACAGATGTCCGCACAATGGCGTGGTGACACGTTAGAGATCCAAGGTCGCGAAATAGGCGAGATATCCGTCACCGCTCCGCGTGTTCAACAAGCCACCGCTTCGCACAGCGTAGTTACACCCGATGAGCTCCAGCGCGAGAACATCGGGCAGAACCTGCCGCTGCTGCTATCCACGATCCCAGCCATACAGGTCACCAGCGATGACGGTCTGGGAGTAGGCTATACCTACTTCCGCATTCGCGGTACCGACCACACGCGCATCAACATGACGGTGAACGACGTGCCGCTCAATGACTCCGAGAGTCAGACGGTGTTCTGGGTGAACATGACCGACCTGGCATCGTCGATCAGTTCGATAGATGTGCAGCGCGGTGTGGGCACCTCGACCAACGGTGTATCGTCGTTCGGCGCAAGCCTGAACATGCAGACGCACCAAGACCCGCACAGCCACGTGGATATAGCCTTCAACGGAGGTATGTACAACACCTTCCGCGAGATGATCAGCGCACACGTGGCTCTGCCTAAGAACCTCTGCGTCAACGCGCGGTTCTCGAAGGTGAACTCCGACGGATTCCTCTATCGCACCAACTCCGACCTGTACTCCTACTATGCCGACTTCGGCTACAACGGCGAGCGCTCGTCGCTGTTCCTGCGGTTCTTCGGCGGTAAAGAAACCACCGGCATGGGCTGGGACGGAGTGGATTACAACACCGCCTATGGCATCAACGGTGCCGACCGGCGCTACAACCCCTGTGGCGAGTATATCGACAATGCGGGTAACATCTGCTACTACCCTGACCAGAAAGACCATTACGCCCAGCAACATGCGCAACTGGAGTTCAATCATCGCATCAATCCGAACTGGCGCGTCACCGCCACGGCGCATTACACCTACGGCGGCGGCTACTACGAGCAGTACCGCAACAAGGCGCTCAAATACTTCCACCTGCTGCCGTACATCGACAACGCCGGCAACAAGGTCAAGAAGACCGACGGCATTTTCCGCAAGCAACTCGCCAACCACCATTTCGGCGGGCTCGTGTCTGCCAAATACACCAGCGAACGCGTGCAGGCGCAGATGGGCGTAGCCGCAGCGCACTATATAGGTCACCACTACGGCAATCTGCTCTGGGTGAGCGATTCGCTCTATTCGCAGCAACTGCCCTACAACTTCGAGTACTACCGCAACCTCAGCCACAAGACCGATGCGAACATCTTCGGCAAGGTCAACTGGAACATTATCCACCGTGCTCAGGAACGGCTCTCGCTCTACGGCGATTTGCAGTACCGCTATATCCGCTATCGCATGAGCGGCATCAACGACGATGCACTCAAGGAGTACGCCGATGATCCCGATATGATCGAGTTGCCGCTGCTGGTGCAGTACCACTTCTTCAACCCCAAGGCGGGTCTGACCTACCAGAACAAAGGGCACCTGTTATACGGCTCGTTTGCCATCGCCAACCGCGACCCGAGCCGCGCCAACTTTACCGAGAACGTGTTGTACAACCGCGCCACGGACACCTACTCGGGCGATATGCCCAAGGCGGAAACGCTCTACGACTACGAGATAGGCTACACCTACAGCCATCCGCGGTTCACCGTGGGTGCGAACTTCTACTTTATGGATTACGACAACCAGCTCGTGCTCACCGGACGCATCAACGACGTAGGCAAACAGTCCACCCAGAACGTCAAGGACTCCTACCGCATGGGCGTCGAACTCACCGCCGGCGTGAAGATCACCAACTGGATGCGCTGGGACGCCAACTGTGTGCTCTCGCGCAACAAGATCCTGAATTACACGGAAACCATCACCCGCTACGATGCCGACTACAACTGGCTGGGTGAGGAGCAGGTGTTCTTCAAAGAAACGACCATTGCGTTCTCGCCGTCCGTTACGGCTATGTCGCTGTTCACGTTCAACGTAGCGGGTTTCACCGGCACCGTGCAGACGCAGGTTGTCGGCAAGCAGTATCTGGACAACACGCAGAACAATACTGCGGCTCTGCGCGCTTATAGCACCACGAACATCCATCTGCGTTACCTGATGCCTATCCGCAATTGGGTCAAACAGAAGAAGGAACGTGAGGCGAAAGGTTACGTGCCGGATATCACCCTGCTCTGTCAGATCAACAATGTGTTCAACGCCAAGTACGCATCCAACGGCGGCAGCGATTGCTCGTACTTCACCGACGGACGAGCCTGCTGGGCGTGGTACTACGCCCAAGCCGGCATCAATGTCCACGCAGGATTTATCGTGCAGTTCTAAAGAGGTTTGGTATGGGTCAAAGACGGGCAAAATTGCCATACAAACACTAAAAAATAAAAAAAATGACAAAATATTTGCAAATGTCATTTTTTTTTTGTAATTTTGTACGCTTTTTAGTAAAACTAAAAAATTAGAATAAAAATAGACAACGAATATAATGCAAGAACAAGAAATGCAAGGACAACCTGTAGATTTGCAGGAAGAGAAGTATGACGGCTCAAGTATTCAAGTGCTTGAGGGTTTGGAAGCGGTGCGCAAGCGCCCGGCAATGTATATCGGCGATATCTCGCAGAAAGGTTTGCATCACCTCGTGTATGAGGTGGTGGATAACTCCATCGATGAGGCTCTCGCAGGATTCTGCGACGAGATAGCCGTACATATAGAGAAAGACAACTCCATCACCGTTCAGGATAACGGTCGTGGTATACCGGTTGACATGCACCCGAAGGAGCATAAGTCGGCGCTGGAGGTCGTGATGACCGTGCTGCACGCCGGCGGTAAGTTCAACAAGGACAGTTACAAGGTTTCCGGCGGTCTGCACGGCGTAGGTGTGAGCTGCGTGAACGCACTATCGACGAAGATGCACGTTGAGGTGTATCGCGAAGGCGCTATCCACTGCCAGGACTATGCCAAGGGCAAACCTCTCGCACCGGTGCATATCATCACCGAGGCTGAGGCTACAGGTAACTGGGAGTTGCGCAAGACCGGTACGTTCGTGCAATTTTGGCCGGACGATACGATCTTCACCGAAACTGTCTATCAATGGGATATACTCGCCAAACGTATGCGCGAGCTCGCTTACTTGAACGCAGGCATCAAGATCGTGCTCAAGGACAAACGCGTGGAGGAAGAAATCGTTCGCGAGGACGGCACGAAAGAGATAGGTTGCAAGCGTGAGACGTTCTACTCGGAGAAAGGTCTGAGTGAGTTCGTACGCTTCATCGACGGCAACCGCACGCCGCTCATCAGCGAAGTCATCCACCTGAACACCGACAAGTACGGCACGCCGGTGGAAGTAGCGATGATCTACAACACAGATTTCAACGAGAACGTACACTCGTACGTGAACAATATCAACACTATCGAAGGCGGTACGCACGTGGCGGGATTCCGCGCTGCGCTTACCCGCGTGATGAAGAAGTACGCCGAGGACAGTAAGATGCTCGAGAAAGCCAAGCTCAAAGACAAAGACGGCAACTCGACCATCGACCCCAACGACTTCCGCGAGGGTTTGACGGCAGTGATCAGTGTCAAGGTTGCCGAGCCGCAGTTTGAGGGTCAGACTAAGACCAAGCTCGGTAACAGCGAGGTAGCCGGTATGGTGAACTCCGCCGTAGCTGAAGCGCTGCAGAACTACCTTGAGGAGCATCCCGATGACGCCAAGCGTATAGTGGAGAAAGTTATTCTTGCCGCTCAGGCACGTATAGCAGCTCGTAACGCCCGTCAGAGTGTACTACGTAAGTCGCCGCTCAGCGGTGGTGGTCTGCCGGGCAAGTTGGCTGACTGCTCGTCGAAAGACCCGGCGTTGTGCGAGCTCTTCCTCGTCGAGGGTGACTCAGCCGGCGGTACAGCCAAGACCGGTCGTGACCGTGAGCACCAGGCTATCCTGCCGCTGCGCGGAAAGATCCTGAACGTGGAGAAAGCGATGGAGCACAAGGTGTTCGAGAGCGAAGAGGTGCGTAACATCTTCACCGCTCTGGGCATCACTTTCGGCACGGAAGACGACCCGAAGGCATTGAACCTGAGCAAGATCCGCTACCACAAAGTAATCATCATGGCGGATGCCGATGTCGATGGTGCGCATATCGCCACGCTGATCATGACGCTGTTCTTCCGCCACATGAAGGAAGTGATTGAGCAGGGTCACCTCTACATCGCTATGGCTCCGCTGTACTTGTGCTCGAAGGGCGCAACGAAGGAGTACTGCTGGAACGACCAGCAGCGTCACGACTTCATCCAGCGATACGGCAACGGCGACGAGAAACAGATCAAGACGCAGCGTTACAAAGGTCTGGGTGAGATGAGTGACGAGCAGCTCTGGGAAACGACCATGGATCCCGAGCGTCGTATGCTCAAGCAAGTAACCATTGAGAACGCCGCTGAGGCGGATCGTATCATCTCGATGTTGATGGGCGATGAAGTAGGTCCGCGTCGCGAGTTTATTGAGCAGAACGCAACCTATGCCAAAATTGACGCTTGATTTTGTTTTTTCTTGGAACCTTTGCTTTTTCGGCTCGGTCATTATGGTCACCATAACTCCCTCACCGGAAAAAACAAATCTGCTCAAGAAAAATTCAAAATCGGATAACAGATATAGAAATGAAGATTGCAGTTTATTGTTCGGCGAAGGACATTATCCCGGAGGAGTATCTGAGCTTGGGTGATGCGTTAGGCAAGTGGATTGCCGAGCACGGTCATACACTGGTTTATGGGGGTGCTACAGGCGGCTTGATGACTCGCACGAGCGATGCTGTCAGGGCAGCCGGTGGTGAGGTGATAGGCGTCGTGCCGCAACGGATCATTGCTGCCGGACGACTGGCGCAGAACTGCACCACACAGTATATCGTCAGTTCGATGGCAGAACGCAAACAGATGATGCGCGATGTAGCCGATTGCTTCGTTTGTTTGCCCGGCTCGTACGGCACACTCGACGAGATGTACGACGTGATAGCATCCGGCACGGTAGGTGAGCATAAGAAGCCGATATATATCCTCAATTACAAAGGCTTCTATGAAGGCATACGCCGTGAAGCCGAGGATATGCGCGCACTCAGTTTCCTGCCGCAGCAAGAAGCCTACGCGCCACAATACGTTAGCACACTTGACGATCTGTATGAATTGCTCACACCCGCTAATCCGCTAACCCACTAATTTGTAAATAAATTTAACAACAATACGTATGAAACATGTTACGCAACTCAAGGCAGAGACCTTGACAACCAAACAGATGGAGGATCGCATCCACCAAGTCAGTACCGATATCCGCCGCTATCGCGATATTGAGCACTCGGCAGAGCTGGCTGAGTTCCTTGACCTGAAGAAGATCGTGGAGACCAAGGAGTTCCAAGATTACAAACAAGAGTTGCTCACCACCAAGTACAAAGACCGCGAGGAGTACAAACAACTTACAGCCTACAATCGTGCCAAACGCAGTCACCATGTGCGCTGGTACCACATCTACCGCGGTTGGTCGAAAGTACAGGAGTATGTGCACTTTGCTGAGACCAGCGACTTTGCCAAACTCAGAGACCCTGAGGCAGTAAAAGCCGATCCGCGTCTGAAGAGAATGGCTATACTCGGCAAATCGTTTGCAGTAAAGCGTTATCTGGTTCACCAGAACTCCGAACAGGTAAAAGAATACTACCGTTTGGGTGAGATAGTGAATACCCAAGAGTTCCGTACGCGCGATCACTTCTGGAAGAACCCCAAACGTTGGTACACCACCCTGCAAAGCCAGCAAGACGGTAAGTATAACGCGCTGAAGGAATCGCAGAACATCAAGTTCTTCCTCTCGCAAGACCCGAAGAAGATTGCCGAGTACGAGTCGTATCAGGAGATCTTTGCCGACGCTTGCCAGTGGAACCGTATGCAGGACAGCCAGTGGAAGGCGGGATTCTTCTATGAGAACAAGAAACTCAAATCCAACCACTCATACGCTAACGAAGAAGCAGCTATGAACGGCGGACGTAACGTTTCATGCACACGTGAAGGTCGCATGGCGGTTGCGGTTAAGGCTGAACACCTGACTGCTCCGGCTTGGGACGCCAAGAAAGGCTTCATCATGAAGGACTTTGACTACACCGGTGATGTCATTCAGACCGCTGAGGACTTCCGTGCTGCAGAGGGAATGTTCCAAGTCAAGGCTTCGTTCACGGGCAAAGCAAATGGTGCAATCTGCCTTTTGAGCGAGAAACGTCTGCCGATCCTGCGCATCGCACAATGGGACGGCGCGAAAGTGACAGTAGGTGTTACGTTCGACAAGTTTGAGGAGCAAACGGTAGTCGAGGGACTCAAAGACGGTCAGGAGTACGTATTCACGGTAATAATCACCAAGGAAGATATAACTTGGTACGTCAACAACCAAGAGGTAGCACGTACAGCCAACAAACTCGGCACGAAGCTCTTCCTGAGCGTGATAGCATTCCTGCCGGAAGGCGTGAAGGCTACGGGCACAACTTCAATTGACTGGATTAAGGTTTACAAGCGCTAATCTATGTTCCTGATAGCAGGTCCGTGTGCAATAGAAGGTGAGCAGATGGTGCTTGACACCGCTGCAGAACTGCAACAGGTTTGTCGTGAAATTGGCATCCCATTGTATTTCAAATCATCGTTTGACAAAGCCAATCGTACATCCTCATCCTCTGAGCGAGGTGTGGGGATGACGGAGGGTTTGCGCATACTTGCCGAGGTTAAGCAGCGATATGGTCTGCCTATCGTAACCGACGTGCACGAGAGTTATCAGTGTGCACCGGTAGCCGAGGTGGCTGATGTGTTGCAGATTCCCGCCTTTCTCAGCCGTCAGACCGACCTGCTGCAAGCTGCAGCCCGTACAGGCAGGATCGTGAACATCAAGAAGGGGCAGTTTATGGCTCCGTGGGATATGCGCGGTGCGATACAAAAGTGCCGCGAAGTGGCACCGGCAGAAGTTAGAGATCATAAGTCAGAGATCATAAGTCAGATGTCAGAAGTCAGCCGTATATGGCTCACTGAGCGTGGCTCGTCGTTCGGCTACGGCAATCTGGTGGTAGATATGACCTCACTCGTGAGGATGCGCGAGTACGGCTGCCCGATCGTATTCGATGCTACGCACTCTGTGCAACAGCCATCCTCCCAACAGGGCATAACCGGTGGCAATCGCGAACTCGTACCGCCACTGATGCGCGCTGCGCTGGCGGTGGGCATTGACGGACTATTCCTTGAGGTACATCCCGACCCTGACCACGCTATCAGCGATGCCGCCAACCAAGTGCGACTTAGTGATATACGTTCGATCCTCACGCAGGCAAAAGCATTTGATGAACTTGCGCACGCCAATTGAAATCTTCAAATCTACAAATTTTTAAATTGGAGAATTCCACCATAGATAGAGCCAAAGAGATCTTCGAGCAGGAGATTAGTGAACTGACGAAAGTTTCTGCAAACATCGACGAACATTTCTCGTTGGTGGTAGATACATTGTATGCCTGCAAAGGCAAGATCGTCGTCATGGGTATCGGCAAGACGGGTCTCGTTGGTCGTAAGATTGCCTCCTCGTTTGCCTCGACTGGCACACCGGCAGTCTTTGTCAACGCAGTGGAAGCAGTGCACGGCGACCTGGGTGTGATTACTGCCGACGATGTAGCACTACTCGTTAGCAATAGCGGCGCAACCAACGAGATACTTGCTGTGATTGATCCTCTTCGTCAGTTGGGATGCAAACTTATTGCTATGACCGGCGATAAGCAATCCCCTCTGGCGCAACGCTGCGATCTCGTGCTCTCCGTGCATGTCGATAAAGAGGCATGCCCCTTAGGTCTGGCACCGACAACCTCAACCACTGCCACGTTGCTGATGGGTGACGCGCTGATGGTTTGTCTGATGGAAAAACGGCACTTCCGGGCGGAAAACTTTGCGGTGTATCATCCGGGAGGAGCTCTTGGGCGCAAACTGTTAGGTCGAGTGGAAAACTACATGTACCCGTCTGTGCCACACGTGATGACTGATACGCCGTTCCGTGAACTCGTTTGCGAGATGACTCGGCATCATCTGGGTATGACGATGGTGTATCAGCCATCAGTTATCGGTAATCAGCCATCAGCATGCGTTGGAATAATTACCGATGGTGACTTGAGACGCGCCATACAGAAGTACGACGACCTGCATATTACAGCTGCTGATGTGATGACCAAGGGGTACAAGCATATCAGCAAAGATGCGTTGCTATCCGAGGCGCTGGCAGTGATGGATCGCTACAATATAACCACACTTGCGGTGACAGAAACACAGGATTCCGATGAGATAATCGGTATCATTTCTATCCATCACATTATAGATTTTGCATAATACATTTGCTTATTGACGTTTTTTTTCGTAACTTTGTGGCAAAAACGCCATGAATTACGGATATATTCGTGTCAGCACCGACACGCAGACGGTTGAAAATCAAAGATTTGAGATTCTCAAATTCTGTAAACGCGAGGGAATAGTTATCGACGGATGGATAGAAGAGACCGTTTCCGGTGCGCAGCAGTACTCCAAGCGGCGTTTAGGAAAACTACTCAAGCGGACGAAAGATGGTGATATGATCGTGTGCAGCGAACTGAGTAGACTCGGACGAAATCTGTACATGATTATGGAGATTCTGAGTCTGTGCATGAAGCGTGGCTGCCGCGTATGGACGATCAAGGACGGTTACCGTTTGGGTGATGATATTCAGTCGAAAGTGCTGGCATTCGCATTCGGGCTCTCTGCAGAGATTGAGCGCAACCTCATCAGTCAGCGTACACGCGAAGCCTTGGCGCGCGTGAAAGCCGAAGGCAGGCATGTAGGTCGTCCGTACGGAGCATATACCAGCCAAGTGCTGAACCCGCTTTATCGGCACGATAAGTATATCCGGCGCGCATTGGATAACGGACAAACCGTTTCCTCGATATGCGACCGATTGCATTGCAACCGTAACACACTCAACCGATATATTAAACGCTATATACGAAACACAAATGACCCGCATACAAGTAGCTAAGTTCACTCGTTGGCTGATGCATCTGCATTACGACATCCGCACCGAAGGCGGAGAACTGCTTCGTGACGGCAAGGTGCATCTTATCCTGCCTAATCATCCGGCGTACGTTGAGCCTCCTATGCTCTGCGCAGAGTTTGCTGATGTTATGATCCGTCCGATGGCGGATGAGGCGTTCTTCCGCAAACGCATATCCGGCTGGGCATTACGTCTGGCTAACGCTATACTCGTACCTGACCTGCCTGCCACCTCTGCCGACCAGCGCGAGCAGAGTGCTGCCAAAGCCCGTCAACTCACCACCACCGCCTTACAAGCACTCGCCGACGGCAACGACTTACTCATCTACCCCTCGGGACATATACGCCACAAACCGATTGAGCAGATCGGTAACCGCCGGCTCGCGTATGAGGTGTGCCAAGGCATATTCGCGCACGAGAATAAGGAAACGTACGCACGCGTGCGCGTGATAATGCTACGCACAACAGGGCTGGATGACAGTTTCTTTAGCAAGCAGAAGACGCATTATACCTTCCGACGACGAGTGAATATGCACTTTGAAGATATGACCGACAGTCTGCGCCAATGGTCACAACTCGATCGGCGCGCTTTCAATGAACAACTGGAGCAATGGTATAATAGTTGATTTTTTAAGGATTATCTTACAAAAAGTACTTTTTTGATATATAAATCGTGCTTTTTTTTAAGAATATTCTTAATTATGGAATATTTTTTGTATCTTTGCATTCGTCTACGGCAACGCGGTCGCACGGATTGCGCAAAGCGCAATAAAGCGATGCGTGCCTTGACTCTCCCCAAAACCAATTTTCAATTGCTTTCGGGGATCCCATTAAATATATAATTATTATGCAAGATATCATCCAAGACAACTCAATCCCATTGTTGGATTGTCCGAAAGATTACCTGATTGGTGATGCCAGTGGTCGGATCATGAACGAATATGGTCGCTATCCGTGTAAGATTCAGTGCACGGTTTTTGCTAACCTCGCACGTGGCACAGCCAAGGCGACGATCAACGTGACGCAATACGACTTCCGCGCCAACGATGCGCTGTTGCTGGAGTCGGGTTCGTTTCTGCTGATCCACGAGTTTTCGGATGACGCACTGGTATATTATGTGCTATTCAGTTCGTCATTTATGGAGAAAAACACATTCCAGACGCGCCTGACAGCCAACGCCATGCACATGCATTCGCCTATTGTTACCCTCACGCAGGAGCAAGCGGGTATCATGGTTAACACCTGCAAGTTGCTGATAGATGCATCGAATTGTACCCCATCGCTGTTGAACACCGAGAAGATGGTGAATATGTATAACATCTTCCAGATGACGTTCAACAGCTTCTTCCGTGCTCAGTCGGATACCACACTGCGTCCGCAGGATCGCAAGAACGAAATCTATTACGAGTATTGCAACCTTGTGCTGAAGCACTATCATGAGTGGCATCATGTATCAAAATACGCTGATGCAATGCATATCACCCTGCCGCACCTATGCGCAACCATCAAGCAGGTGAGCGACAAAACTGCCGGTGACCTGATCGTGGAAGCCATCATCACCGATGCCAAAGCCAAACTCAAACTCACGAACCTGCAAGTCAAGGAGATAGCTCTATCGCTTGGTTTTGACAATGTGGCATTTTTCAACCGCTTCTTCAAGACCCACACTTCCGTCACGCCCAAAGCCTACCGGCTGCTGGTATAATCTCCGACTTTTGACTAATAATGGCAAAGACATTTTATATAGAGACCTACGGTTGCCAAATGAATGTGGCGGATAGTGAGGTAGTAGCAGCCATCCTCAAGACCACGGATGCTGAACTGACCGAGGATATCAACCATGCAGATATCATTCTACTGAACACGTGCTCTATCCGCGACAATGCTGAGCAAAAAGTGCAACATCGCTTGCAGGAACTTCGCGCTCTAACAGCGAAGCGCTCTAACAGCGAAGCGGTCGCACCTCAAACAGCGAAGCGGTCAATGATCGGCGTTATCGGCTGCATGGCCGAGCGCATGGGCGAGGAATTGCTGCGTGACTACAAAGTGGACTTTGTAGCAGGTCCGGATGCCTATCTTGATTTGCCGAACCTCATCGCCCAATGTGAGCAAGGGCATCAAGCCATCAATGTGCAACTCAGCACCACAGAGACCTATGCCGACGTGCTTCCGGCGCGTATAGGCAAGCAGATTTCCGGCTTTGTGAGTATCATGCGTGGTTGTAACAATTTCTGCTCGTACTGCGTTGTACCCTATACACGCGGACGCGAACGCTCACGCGATATAAACAGTATATGTGCCGAAGTGCTCGACCTGCAACAACGCGGCTACAAAGAAGTCACCCTGCTTGGGCAGAACGTTAACTCCTACCGTTGGGAGAAAGAAGGCGAGGTGATTGACTTTGCCGACCTGCTGCAAACCGTTGCGAAGACCGTCCCCGACATGCGAATCCGCTTCACAACTTCGCACCCGAAGGACATGAGCGACAAGACGTTACAGGTTATTGCCGACAATCAGAATATCTGCAAGTTTATCCATCTGCCCGTGCAGAGTGGTAGCAACAAGATACTCAAACTCATGAACCGCAAATACACCCGCGAGTGGTACTTGGAGCGCATAGCCGCTATTCGACGCATTGTGCCCGACGCCGCTATCGGGACGGATGTGTTCTGCGGATTCCATGACGAGACATTGGAAGACCACGCTCAGACGCTTTCGTTGATGCGCGAGGTAGGATTTGACACGGCGTTCATGTTCAAGTATTCCGAACGCCCGGGCACCTATGCACACAAACACCTGCCGGACAACATCAGTGAGGAAGAGAAAGTGCGCCGACTCAACGAGATCATCGCCTTGCAGAACACACTTTCGCTGGAAAGTAACCTGCGTGAGGTAGGTAAAGTGGTTGAAGTGCTGGTAGAAGGTTACTCCAAGCGCAGCCACGATGACATGTACGGCCGTACATCACAATATAAGACTGTTGTCTTCCCGCGTGAAGGGCGTCACATCGGCGAATTTGTCAACGTAAAGATTCTCTCCGCCACAGCCGCCACACTCAAAGGCGAGCTGGTCTGATTATTACATAAATACTATACTGAATCCGATGGACGAGAAATTGTCCACGCTTCGGAACATGCCATACGGACAGTTACCGTGGTAGGCACGCACGCCGGCGGCTATACGCGAAAAGTAGCCGTCGTAGTGCGGCATGTTGTATCGTGCTCCGACGAACACACTATAAGTGAAACGTCTGGGGTCGGCTTTGGCTTCACGTGGAGCATCGACGTGCATTGTTTCGGTCAGAGAGTAGCCATAACGTGCGCGGTTACGCACCTCTGCGGAAACGATCGCTTGGAAGCCGTGCGGACTGCATGACGACTGATACTGATATTGCAGCCACATCTCAAATGGCATACCACTCGGACCGTAGCGTTCGGGCAGACCATTCGGATTGAGGTGTACAGGCTGGTTGGAGGCTATATTATTCACATCGCCATCGCGGCTGTCGATGAAATACCAACCGTGTTTGGGATTGAGCAGAACCAGCACGCCAACGCGGAAGGTATGCGTCTGGGTATATCGGTCTTCGGGTTCATTGAGCGTCACGTCTAACTCGGCATAGTTGTAACTGACATTCACGCGGCGTAACGCATAACCCTTGTCGGCACGCTGCAAAACCATCTCATCACCTATATGCGTCGATTCGTGCTTGAAGGGACAGAACTGAATGCTATAGTTCCTCAAGAACGGCACTTTCTCCTCGCCCTGCAAGCGATGAAGGAATGTGAAGGTCGGAGCAGCTACGCGGTAGTCGGTGTTCACCACCGGCGAGGTTGTAGGCTCAGAAATATCCATCCAGAGGTGTGCACTGGCTGTTTGCGATATATTCAATTCGAAGCGACGATCCTGAAGATCCATAGTCCACACACTGATCCGCGCACCAAACACGGCGAACATCTGTACACTGTATTTTGACGGCGAACCGCCGTAGTTCGTCTCAGGAGCGAAAGATACTGCTCCCAAATCCGCGCGCATGAAGTCAGGGTGCTGATCGGCATATAGCGAATGACCGTAGGGGGTGTAATGAAACCATCGCCCTGCTCTGTATGCTACGGAATCGGGCACAAGGTTGGCTGCATGGCATACTGCAGATAGCGACATACATGCGAGCAATATCAAAGTTCGTCTTTTCATTGGTTTGAGGACTGAATATAGGTTGCGAGATATTCTTGTTCGGGTTGTCCGGGTGTAGGATGCCATTCGACTTTATTCATTACGCCGAGCGCGTACATATCCATCACCGACGAGTACCCCGAACGGCAGATGATACGTTCCGCACCCAGCAGATAACCCGCCAGATGACTGTCATCCAGCCATGGTGCAATGGTTACCAAGCCATGTTTGATGACAGTGGGTGGTTGGTGGATTTTGCCGCGAACAATGAGCACGGTCTCATCGGCATTTTCGTAGCGGCGAATGATATCCTGTTCTAACATAGTGCGCTGTGGTTCCAAACCGGAGAGCACGGCTACTACCTTGAATGTGGCATCGTGAGTGAATGCTTTTCCTGTAAATCGTGACAGCACACCGATGTACTTGGCATTATCAGGCAAAATAGCCGGATGCGACAGCCTGCCTGCCAAAGCAGGTTGCTGCTCATCGGGAATCCAACACTCGTCGAAGCGGTTGATTATTCGCCTATGCCAACGTGCCGCAAAGGGCTCAAGCCATCGCCACGGACGCGGCAAAGCTATCGTGAGTTGGTGGGTGATATAGATGCAATGTTTCTTGGATGAGTATAATCCGAAACGGTTGTCGGATATAACCTCGTCGATCTGCTCGTACAGAAGGTAAGAGGCAAGCATCTGATGATCTCGTATAGCCGCACGGATAATTTGTGGCAAAGCGCGGAGCATAGCGAGTACCTGTCTGCGTCCTGTGCTGTAGCACAGGTTCAACGGAGCCAACGGCAAAATCGAAAGAGTAGGAAAGTGTTTGCGAAGCAGTGTCAGCGACTCGCCATCACCGCCAAGCACAACCTCATGCCCCTCTGCCTGCAACCGCTCAATGAGCGGCACACAGCGGGAAGCATGACCCAATCCCCAGTTCAACGGTGCTACAAGTATGCGCATAATTTGTCGTTTTGTGTCAAAAATCATGCAAAGATACAACTTTTTTTTGAAATATGCAAGAGTAAACCGTTTTTCCATACATGAATTGATGTTTAAAAAACAAAAAAATGCACACATCCTTGCATAATTCAAAAATTTGTTGTATCTTTGCACCAAAATTGTGTATATACAACTAAACACCCATTATGAACTCACTCTCTCTCTCAGAATTGTGCGCTATGCTGGATGAACATATTCAGCAGTCTTTTCCTGATACATTTTGGGTTCGTGCGGAGATTGCGCAGCTCACCGACCGAGGTCATTGTTATCTTGAACTCGTGGAGAAGAGCAATCAGGGTATCTTTGCTGCCAAAATGCGTGCCACATGCTGGAGCGGAACATGGCAACTCATCTCTGCGTACTTCCAACAAGAGACAGGTAAACGCCCCGAACCCGGGATGCAAGTGCTCGTAGAGGTCAGCGTGGAGTTTCATTCGGTGTATGGTCTAAGTCTGAATATTCAGAACATTGACCCTTCGTTCACGCTCGGTGATCTTGCCCGTCAACGTCAACTCACCTTGCAACAACTTGAGAAAGACGGTGTGTTGGATATGAACAAATCGCTGGCGTTGCCTACGATCATTCGTCGCATAGCGGTTATCTCAGCCGCAGCCGCAGCCGGTTACGGTGACTTCTGTCATCAATTGACGAACAATCCCTACAACCTGCTCTTCTCTACGCAATTGTTCCCTGCTACGATGCAGGGCGAAAGTTCGGTGCGTTCGATCATTTTAGCACTCAATGCAATCGCCGAAAATGCCGATGACTTCGATTGCGTGGCAATCATTCGCGGAGGTGGAGCAACCACCGATCTTACTTGCTTTGACACCTACGAATTGGCATCACATTGTGCACAATTTCCGCTGCCTATCTTCTCCGGCATAGGTCATACGCGCGACGTGAGCATAGTGGATATCGTTGTTCACTCATCACTCAAGACCCCGACAGCCGTAGCTGAAGCGTTGGTTGACCATAATGCACGTCAACTCATTCGAATCGACGAACTGCGCCAACGCTTGTCGCGTATTGCCACGCAGATGGTTGCCATACGCAGACAACAGATTGAGCAACTGCGTCTTACTCTGCAATATACCATCAGCAACACGTTGCAGAAAGAGCGCAACCGCTTGCAGATGTTCAGTCAAGCTGTTGCACTCCATTCGCCCGAGCAGATATTCAAGAAAGGCTACTCTCTCACGCTCTGCGACGGCAAACCTGTTCGTCATGCATCCGATATATCGCAAGGCACAACCATTACCACCGTTCTTGCCGATGGCGAATTGACATCCGTAGTTCAATAAGGAAAATGTAAAAAGGGATTATCGAGACATCCGCTGGCGAAGATGCTCTTGATAATAGCGGATATTCACAGCCTGCTGACGTGCGTCAGATGAGCGGAGCGCATCGAAACAGGCTATGGCATTGGTGCAAGCCGCATAAGCCTGAGCAAGTTCACCCAGGATCTCGTACGTCACAGCACAATTCGCCGCAGCATAGGCTTCGGCTTTCTTATCCGGTTGCGGTTGCGACCATGCGTCAATAGCCTGCTGCCATTGGCGGCGAGTAAAATAGTACATTCCTTGGTCGTTGTTGCCGAGGTCATAGAGGTAGCGGTCGGCCGTTTCCGACTCAGGCATGAACCGCGAGGCGAAATGTTCGCCGGCAAAGATAAACATCTCATTGCTTGCCTCATCGGTTGATGGCAATGCTGCGACTGCCCCGGCACAGGTCTCTGCCTCATTTATCCAGTATAGTGTATCTGCATATACAAGCGTACGCGAGCGCAATGCTCCGCCTGCTTCGTTACGGAAGAATAGCGTCCAATGCGATGCTGCTATGCCTTGTACATAGGCGTAGAATGTCTCATTATTCGTCTCAAAACATTCGGTAGCAGGATGAACAATCAGTTGGTTGAGCACAGCCATCGCATCACTGCGATAGAGGGTCATCAGCGAATCGGCTTGCGTATTGCTAAGCAGTTGTTTACGGTATAGGCTGGCGGAATTATTCTGCGAGGTTTCTAATACGGAAGGCAGATAATCCGAGCCTTCCAAACTCTCCGATGCTGCCATGAGTGTGTAGAACGCGCCTGTCGGAGCATCGGGATGCGCTACGGTATTGTTAACCAGAAGCAGTTCGCTTATATGATCAGGCAGAACAATCTGAGCGGGGTGAGTAATCTCAATCGTAGTATGCCACTGCTGCGCATGAACAATCGCTGCTGAAAGCAGAAGCAAAAATGCTACGATTTTAAACTTTAAACTTTTCACTAGACGGTTTCTTTCAACTTTCAACTTGCATTACAGATTGCGTATTCGCCATTCGTTCGGGTAGAGATTATTGCAGCGCGAACCGACGTTCTTGACAAATCCGAGCGGCACGCCGTGGTAGGTTACGAGCAGCAGTCCGAGTGGCAGGTTAGCTATCGGCAGCGCTTCGGTGCGCAGGAACGCCAACGCGTTATCCAGATTGAGCTCGAGTTGCGGGAAAGCTTCCAACCGTATGGCTTTAGACATACTCAGGCTATGCTGCGGGGCGAAATGTTTGCCTCGTTCCTCTGCCAAGCCGAATCCCAAAGATATACATAGGAAGCGGGTACTCATATAGTCAATCAGATCCCTGTACTTCATCGGGTATGCGGTGATGAACCGGTCGAGTTGGCGTAGTGCCCACTCATCAGGCTCACTAAGCCATGAGCGAACGAGTTGCTCATCATCGGCGGTGATAGGCGTGCTGTTGGGTTTCTTAGGATGGCGTATGCGGAAAGGCGAGAACTCGCGGCGACGCTTGCGAAGCACGCACAAGTAGAATCCCTCACCACGCACCAGATGCGGGTAGCAATGATAGCCTGCTATACTCTCCACGATACCCCACGAAGGGTCAAGACTCAGCGGCAAGATGTCAGCACCAAGTTCGTCGGCTATCCACATGGCGTTTTCCTCACACTCATGGCGGTTGAATGTGCAGGTTGAGTAGATGAGTATGCCACCGGGTTTGAGAGCATCCCACGCATCGCGCAGGATTGAGCGCTGACGCTCTACGCACATCCGCACGTTACGCATCGACCATTCGGCAATAGCCTGCGGGTCTTTGCGGAACATTCCCTCACCGGAGCAAGGCGCGTCAACCAGCATGCAATCAAAGGCTTTAGGCATCGCTTCGCTGAACAGTTCGGGAGCATTATGCGTAACGACGGTATTGCCGTTGCCCCACTTTTGGATATTCTCCGAGAGGATAAACACGCGCTGACGCACTACTTCGTTGGCTACGAGCAGACCTTGTGCACCCAGATATTGACTGATTAGTGTGGATTTGCCGCCCGGGGCAGCGCATAGATCAAGAACGATACTATCCTCGCTCACGTATTGCTCCAGCGCACGTTCGATGAGCATCGATGAAGCCTCTTGTACGTAATAGCAACCTGCGTGCATCAAGGGGTCGAGAGTGAACTGCGGACGCTCGGACAGATAGTAGCCATCATAGTGCCATGGCACCTCATCGATATCCGCATCGAAGGATAGTTCGTCAATCTTGTCATTCAGACGGATAGATGTCACCGGTTCTTGCTCCAACGCATGGAAGAGTTGAGGCGCCTGCGCACCCAACTGCTGTTGCATCATATCTACAAATTCTACCGGTAACATTGCATTTTTGGCAATTTCGCTACAAAGTTACAGTTTTTTTTTCATTTTTGCAAAAAAAAATGCAAATAATTATGATTTTTCATTTTTTTTTTGTAACTTTGTGGCGTTAAAGTGTGCAATTGCCTACAAAATGCAGTTTATTGATGAGTTAAACGAGAGTCAGCGTGCCGCCGTTTCATACAACGACGGACCATTGCTGGTGATAGCCGGAGCAGGTTCAGGCAAAACGCGCGTGCTCACCTATAAGATTGCATACTTGCTCACCCAAGGCATCCCTGCCGGACATATTCTCGCCCTGACGTTCACCAACAAAGCTGCACGGGAGATGAAGCAACGCATTATTCGTCTTGTAGGCGAAGAGGTCGGCAGGTATCTGTGGATGGGTACTTTCCATAGTATATGTGCGCGCATCTTACGTGCAGAGGCTGAATTCATCGGTTTCACACGTGACTTCACGATATATGATGCAGCCGATCAGAAGAGTCTGATAAAAAAGATAATCAAAGAGTTGCAACTCGACGACAAGATTTACAAGTCAAACATGGTTCTGGCGCGCATCAGTTCGGCAAAAGCGAACTTCGTCAACCCCGAAGCGTATGCACAAAGTGAATCGTATGCAAAGATAGACCGTTTGGAGCGGCTATATAAGATGGCAGCCGTGTATGCTGAGTACAATCGTCGCCTCAGGGCAGCCAATGCGATGGACTTTGATGACCTGCTGATGTACACCGTGCTACTGCTCAACAACAATGCAGAAGTACGCCAACGCTACCAGCAGCGGTTCTGGCATGTGTTGGTGGATGAGTATCAGGACACCAACCACACGCAGTACCTGATTGTCAAACTGCTCGCAGAGCCACAGAACCATATATGTGTGGTAGGTGATGATGCGCAAAGTATATACAGTTTTCGCGGAGCGACGATTGAGAATATCCTCACCTTCCAGAACGGCTATACGGGAGCCAAACTATTCAAACTGGAGCGTAACTACCGCTCTACACAGAACATCGTCAATGCAGCCAACAGTCTTATCCACAAGAACAAGGGGCAGATATACAAAGAGGTTTATTCGGAGAAAGAGGTAGGCGAGCGTCTGCACCTAACAGGTTACTCTACCGACCGTGAGGAAAGCAGTTCAGTAGCAAGACAAATCCTCGGTTTGCATCGCCTGAACAAGCGCGATTATGAAGAGATTGCTATTCTGTATCGCACGAACGCACAAAGTCGCAACCTCGAGGAGGAGATGCGCAAACTCGGTATCCCGTATCGCATATACGGGGGTATGAGTTTCTATCAGCGCAAGGAGATAAAGGATGCTATTGCTTACTTCCGTCTGGCAGCAAATAGCAGTGACGATGAGGCGCTGGAGCGCATAGTGAATGTGCCCAAGCGTGGCATAGGCGATACTACAATCAGCCGCGTGCGGGAAGCCGCTTTGCGCGAGGGTGTACCGATGCTGCGGGTGATGCAATCGCCGGATGTATATGCCGCAGAGATAGCTGCAGCCACACGACGCAAACTGCAAGCATTCGCGGAGAAGATCGGTCAGTTCGCACAGAGCATGCAAGAACTCAACGCCTTTGAGTTTGCCCAGTTAGTACTCAATCAGTCCGGGATGATGGCGGATGCAGCTATCGATACCACTGCGGAAGGTATAGATCGCAAGGGAAACTTGGAAGAACTGCTTAGCGGTATTCGTCAGTACGTAGAAGACCGCACGCAGCAAGGCGAGGATACAAGCATAACGGATTTCGTACATGAGGTAAGTCTGTTGACTGATCAAGACGAAAATCCCGATGACTCCGTTGCGCGCATCACGATGATGACTGTACATTCAGCTAAAGGTTTGGAGTTCCCGGTGGTGTTCATCGTCGGCTTGGAGGAGAATCTGTTTCCTTCGGCATTCTGCCAAAACGAGAGTGAACTGGAAGAGGAGAGACGATTGTTGTACGTAGCCATCACTCGTGCCGAACAGGAGTGTTATCTCACGTATGCATCACAGCGATGGAAGAACGGTCAAGTGAACTTTAGTAATCCTTCGCGATTCCTCAAAGACATCGACCGGCAATATATTCAGCAGCTCAGCGCGCCGAGCAAAGAGCCCTCACCGTGGACGGAAATGCCGATGAGATCGTCTTGGAGTGAGCCGATACAACGAGTAGAACAACCACTGCCGCAGCCAACGGTATCATCGAGGAATCTGAAAGCCACAACAGGGCTTAGACCCAAGACTGCACAACAAGCCATCGCTACCGAGTGGAATAAGGGTGACAGGATTGATCATAAGGTATTCGGCAAAGGAACAATCCAGCGCGTGTATCGCGAGAACGACAACGACAAGATAGAAATAGAGTTTGACACCAAAGGCACAAAAACATTGCTCTTGGCATACGCCAAGTTAGAGCGTATATAAGGCTTTCGACTTTTGACTTTCGACTAATAAAATAAACGATTATGGAATACAAACGAATCTTACTCAAGCTCTCCGGTGAGAGTCTGCAAGGCAAGCAGGGTTTTGGTATTGATACCGAACGTCTGCACGAGTACACCGAACAGATCAAGGCAATTGCGCAGCAGGGTGTACAGGTGGCAATCGTCATTGGCGGAGGAAATATCTTCCGCGGTCTAAGCGGTTCGAAGCGCGGCTTTGACCGCGTAAAAGGAGATCAGATGGGAATGCTCGCTACATGCATCAATGCGCTCGCCTTAGCCAGTGCGTTTGAGGCTATTGACCAGCCGGTACGCGTACTGACGAGTATCTGCATGGAACCCATCGGCAACCATTACAGCCCTGACAAAGCCAAGCGGCTGTTGAACAAAGGTAACGTGGTCATCCTTGCCGGCGGCACGGGCAGTCCGTACTTCACGACCGACACCGGTTCGTCGCTGCGTGCACTGGAGATACAAGCCGATGTGATGCTCAAAGGTACACGTGTGGACGGTATCTACACTGCTGACCCCGAAAAAGATCCCACGGCAAGGAAGTTTGAGACCATCACGTACGACGAAGTTATCCGTCGCGGATTGAAAGTAATGGATCAGACCGCTACCGTCATGTGCAAGGAGAACGGTATGCCGATCTATGTCTTTAACATGGATAAACCCGGCAATCTCGGCAAAGTCATGAACGGAGAGAAGATAGGAACATTAGTAACCCCGTAACCCTAACAGCATCCGCCATTCTTGGCGGATATAAACACTACATATTATGATCGAAGCAAAACAAATCCTCAACGAGGCGGAAGAGTCGATGCAGGCAGCAGTCCTCTTCCTTGATGACGCATTGGCACACATCCGTGCCGGCAAAGCGAGTCCGCGCATCCTTGATGCTATTCGCATTGATTACTACGGCACTATGTCGCCGCTGGCGAACGTAGCAACCATCACAACGCCCGATGCACGTACTATCTCCATCCAACCATGGGAGAAGAAGATCATCGGTGACATCGAGCGCGCCATCATCAACTCGAACATCGGTCTTGCACCGAACAACAACGGTGAGACGATTCGTCTGATTCTGCCGCCGCTGACCGAGGAACGTCGTCAGCAACTCGCCAAGCAGTGCAAGGGCGAGGCAGAAAATGCCAAGGTTTCCATCCGTAATGCTCGCCGTGATGCCATCGAGACACTGAAGAAACAGGTCAAGGAAGGCATGCCGGAGGATGCAGAGAAAGATGCTGAGAGCGAGGCACAAAAACTCCACGACAAGTACATCCGTCAGATTGACGATGTATATGCCAAGAAGGAGAAGGAGATTATGACCGTCTGAGTCGCACCCTGTTATGGCGATTCATTTGGATTTGCGAACATACTGGAACAAAACGAGAGACGCAGCAGTGCGCCTGTGGCAGCGTGTAGATGCATTTTGCACGCCTGTTTATGAGCGTGTGGTTGTGTGGTGCACGCCTGTTTGTCGGCGTATAGCGGAGTGGTGCAAGATTGTTTGGGCATATATAGTCAAATGGTACAGCCTAATCACAGCTAAGTATCTCGCACAGCAAGAGGTGATTAAGAAGCGCAGTGAGGTGTCACACGAGCGGCTTACTGTGAAGCGTGCCGTATTGCTGTTTATGGAGACGTGGGGATTAGGCTCGCGGAATATCTTCCTGACAATGTGGCACTTGCTGTGGCGTCCGGGGCACATGATCAACGACTACATCAACGGTCGTCGTAGCCGTTATATGCAGCCGTTTTTCATGTTTTTTGTGCTGACGCTGATTCTGGTGCAAACAGCCTGGATCATGGATGTGCAGTTGCCGAAGAACAGGGATATGACGGTCACGGCATTTCAACTGCTGCGCGATTATGGTTCGTGGTTTAATGCCGACCAGAAAGACACCATACTGAACGTTGCCCAATGGCTGGATAAACTACACGGTTGGCGCGATGATAATCGTGCGTGGGATCTGCTCATTCACTCTATCGGTATTGTGCTTATCACCTGGCTATTGTGGCGCAAGAGTCCTCGTGTTGGCAGCTCGGAGTGGGTTGTTGACAGCGGAGAGATTATCGATGGCTACAACTTTGCGGAGATATTCACGGTAATAGCGTTTATTCTCTGTCAGATACAAATCCTGAGTTTCATTGCGATGCTGTTGTTCGGCAAGTTGCCGTTTGATCACTTGCAAGGCTTTATGGTCATCCCTGAACTGGTACTGACGGTTGTACTGCTTATCGACTTCAAGCAACTCTTCCAGCGCGAGTGGTGGTCAACTATCTGGCGCACTATAGTGATCGTACTATTCATATAATCGCTGATCCCGTGAGCAGCCACGCTCCGAAAATAAGATAGATGGAAGATATACAAACATTCATTGACAATCATAAGAAACAAGCCATGGCAGCGATAGTTGCCGTGTGTGTGCTGCTGTTGATAGTCGGCGTAGTGAAGTGCTCCGGCGGTGGAAATGAAGGTGGATTAGAGCAGACGGAACAGGAGCCTGAGGAAACGAATCTCGTGGCTTATCCCGGCAGAACATTCGACTACAAGCGGAAGTTCAACGACCTGCAATCCAAGCAATACGCCGTGGCGAGCAAGATCGGTCTGCCCCGACCACCGAAAGACCGCGAGGATGCAGCCAGCATGCGCAACAAACTTGTGGAAGTCAAGACCAACCGAAACTATATTGTAGATGACCTGACGCACTCCGCGCCTTATCTTATCCCTTCGGCGAAGAAAGAACTTGATGCCATTGGCGAGGAGTGGGCGGATATATTGCAGCGCAACGGTCTGCCGCATTACCGGTTCTATGTGACATCTATTCTGCGTACGCAAGAGAGTATCCGCCATCTGCAACGCAGCGGTAACATCAACTCCGTGACAACGAGTTGCCATTGTTACGGCACGACGTTCGACCTGGCGTATATGCGCTTCGACAAAGTAACCCGCACCAGCGATTATATGCATCAGGACAACCTCAAGCTCGTGCTCGGACAAGTGCTGCTCAACCACCAGCGCGCCGGCAAGATCTACGTCAAGTACGAAGCCAAACAGAGTTGTTTTCACATAACCGTCAGGAAATAATCAAAATCACGGGATATCGAGCTCCGTGACGCGTTCAAGTAAACAATGTAAGGAAAACACAATAAGAAAAGATATGTCCAAGCAACTGCAAATACGTAACTCGACGGCAGAGTTCTTGATCTTCCAAGCCGAAGACAAGGCCGAAGGCGTACAAGTATTCTACAAAGACGAATCTATCTGGGCGACGCAAGAGGCTATTGCTATCCTTTTTGACAAAGGGCGGTCAACCATTACGGAACATTTGGGAAACATCTACCAGTCTGGAGAATTGGATGTGAATACCACATGTCGGAAATTCCGACATATGGGGTCAAGTGGTCAGGAATACGAGACAAAATATTATAATCTCGATGCATCCAAGATCACATCTTTGAGTCCGACTTCGACCGGTTCGAGTTGCCGACATTGCCTTTTGACGAAGGAAAATAGTGAAAGTGTTCTGAAAGTAAGGTTCTCGGAACATGGTCTCGTGATGGTCGCGTTCTAAAGTTCACATTCGTTCGAAACGATTATTACTCGATAGTACATTTATACTATGCCAAAACAAAACTCTGCCACACTGCTTAATAAGTATATTTGGCTGATTGACACGATCTATTCAGCCGGACGCATCTCGCGTGAGGAGATAGACCATCGTTGGGCACGTTCACGCTACAATGATTCGCACGAGAACAGCATCCCCGAACGTACGTTCCATCGCTATAAAGATGCTATCCAGGAACTCTTCGATATTGACATCCGTTGCGACAAATCCGCCGGTTCGGTCTATTATATTGCTTCCGACGAGATCGGCGAGCGAGGGAGCGCCAAACGGTGGTTGCTCAGTCAGTTTGCGCTGAACAATGCTCTTCACGAAAGCCGCGAACTCAAAGGGCGCATTGTCTATGAGAATATCCCTGGTGGTATTGAGTTCCTCTTGCAGATTGTCGAAGCGATGCGTGACAACAAAATGCTAAGGATGACGCATCGCAGTTTTACCAGTTCGGAGAATCATGTCTATAACATAGCACCCTATTGCCTGAAAGTCTTCAAACAGCGGTGGTATCTGTTCGGCAAGTCGCCTGAGCACCCTGCGCCGCGTTTGTACGCCTTGGATCGTGCGGTATCCTTTGAGACACTTGAACAAACATTCTCTCTTCCGAAAGACTTTGATGCCGAGGACTATTTCCGCCCGTATTACGGCGTGTTTGTCGGCAAGCAGTTCAAACCCGAACTCATCCGCATCCGTGTTATCCCTGAAGCTGCGGCTTATCTGCGTTCGTTGCCGCTGCATGCCTCACAAGAAGAAGATGCGCCGTGCGAGTTCTCGTATTATCTTGCACCTACCTTCGATTTCATTCAAGAATTGCATACCCACGGCAGCAATCTGGAAGTTCTGTCACCAGCTTGGCTGCGCGAGCAATTCCTCCAAGAAGCTGAGAAATCAGTCCACTTATACAAAAAATAGCATTTTCTTGAAACTTTTTTATACAAGTTGCCGCAATTTGGCAGTTTGATGTAGTAATTTTGCATCGGGATTCGGAAACGAACATGCAAACGCGATGTGTAACCCTTAAAAAATTACTACTATGTTGATCAAGAAAAACAAAGCAGAGTTCATCAACTGCAATCTGGCTGGCTTTGGTCATGCCGACGGATTTTTTGTACTCAAAGAGATGCGCCCGGGTGACAAACTTCTGATGTTGCGCGAGGAGGACAATCCCCACGATCATGATGCCATCGCCTTGTTCTACGTGCCAAAAGGCGAGTTCCCGAAAGGCGCAACGCGACACAATGTCGATAAATACAAACATGCATTGCACGTCGGCTATATCCCTGCAAGCGAGAACAGCCAACTGGCTACATTCCTGGATATGGGATATATGGATGATTTTGAGTGCATTATCACCAACATCAACCGCGATGCTCATCCCAACTGCCAAGTGCAGATTCGCGTGAACCTACTTAAGAAAGAATCCCACGCGCACGAGTAGTGTGCGTGTAGAAAGAAAAAGAATTATGGATCGTAGAAGTTATCTCATATCCGTCTTTGATGACACACTTCGTCGTATTAACGAAGATGTTTCATTACGCATGGCACAACAGCAATCAATAGCAGAACAGAAGATTATTCTTGGTACAGACAGTGTAATTCTGCCTTCTCCGCGATTTGAAAATACTGCCGACGTTATTGTTACACCCTATCGGACATTCGAAGCTGCTGCGCAATACAAAGGGCAGCGCGTTTGTGTATTGAATTTTGCTTCTTCCACTAATCCGGGCGGAGGCGTAACACATGGTTCTTCTGCACAGGAAGAGTGTTTGTGCCGTTGTTCTACACTATATAATTGCCTCAATACACGTGCTATGTGGGATGGATTCTATACACCTCATCGCAAATCCGGCAATCCGTTACATAACGATGATATTATCTTTACGCCTAACGTACAAGTGCTGAAAGATGATGATTACAAGGTATTACCACAATCCTTTGCTGTGGATGTAATTACCTGTGCAGCACCGAATTTACGCCAGAAACCGTCAAACACCTATAATCCTAATGAGGGAGAGGCAATTGACATTCCGCCACAAGAGTTATTCCATTTATACGTAGATCGTACGCAGCGTATTATGGAAGTTGCGGCATATAACAACGCCGATGTGCTTATCCTTGGCGCGTTTGGTTGTGGCGCATTTCGCAATGATCCTCTTTTGATGGCAAGAGCTTTTAATTGCAGTTTACAGCATTACTTGCATCATTTCCGTACAGTTGAGTTCGCTGTCTATTGCCGTCCTGATGAAGAAATCAACTATCGTACTTTTAAGGGAATTATACAACGATAACAAGTTCTTGCTTGTAAAATATACAAAATTTTCTTGCAAATGTCAGAATTTTTTCGTAACTTTGCAAGCCAATTTGTTGTATTGAATTACAAACATCAGAATCATACCCAAGCAAAAGCTCTATAACATGAAAACTATTCATTTGAAGAATGAGAACAATGTTCTTTCTTGCGAAATGCCAATTTCTCAAGAACAATGGTTGGAGTTGTTACTAAACAAAACAACGGAAGACCAATTGAAAGCATTGTTGTACTTTTATTATGCCGATAACAATACAGGCACTTGTAAGTCTATAGGGGCAAGGTATAGTGTGCCATCCGCCTCTATTAATCGCATTGTTACCTCATTTGGGCAGATGGTACAACGTGATTTGAACCAATATGAGATAGTTCGAGAAGGTGGAACTAAAGCATATTGGCCATTTCCGATGGCGCAGGGGCGCGATCTAAAGAATTCCGAGGATGGCGTTTTTGAGTGGACATTGCGCCCGGAATTAGTCGATGCTTTAAGGCAATATCTTTATACATATCTTGTTCAGCAATACAAAGAGTTGCGGAAGAATATTCCGTTTAGAGATGACAAACAAGACGAGGTGTACAAATGGGAGTTAATCACAGAATGTGCAGGGAAGGATGATTTGTATATTGCTGACCGTGTTACTCGTTCGAATCTTGTGTATGCAACGCTTACTCGCGGCACAATATCCTATTTGATTGAGAATAAGCGAAATGAGATATCTTCAATTTTGAATGATCTGCTTAGGGGAGATGCTGATCTTGATAGTAGAGTTAGGGCTTTCAAAGATTACATGGCAAAAGCTGTTCCTAAAGAGTTCAATTATAAGGCAAATGATGAACGTACTGCAGCTGCTATTTTAACTTGTTATAATCCTCAACAATACACGTTCTATAAATTCGAAGTATATCAGGCGTTGTGCCAATATCTCGGTATCGAACCGAAAGAAACTGGGTTGTGCTTCTCGCATTTTCAAAAACTGATAACACCATTACGGGAGTTAATAGATAAAGATGTTGAATTGTTAGAGCTTGTTAAGACTTCTACAAATAATTGCATACAAAGTTCATTATTAGTTGCACAGGATATCCTATGGATGGTACTTGTGGCGCATCCTAAAGCATATCTTGAATGGTTATACCCCATAATTTGGCATCCTGTATATTGGTGTGTCGGATATAATTTTGGCAGCAGTAATTCCCAGTTAGAAAGATTTTTGAAAGACGGCATATGGGAAGGTCGGTTTAATCCTAATGAGAGTGGGGATAAACGTCAGATTACATTAGCCAACAAGATAAAAGAGGGGGATATATTGATACTAAAATCATCAGCCACAAAAGGAGAGGGACACAAAACCCCGTTTGTTCGTGTTAGGGCAATCGCTCAAGTAACAGGTGCCCAAGATAACCGGCTCGGAGACGATGGATACCAGAGCATCATTAGGAACGTAAATTACACTAATTGCGATTTGTCAAACGATTTCAACGGAAGTACATATGGAAAGTATAGAAAGACCGTTGATGAATGTACACATAATGAAATAAAAGAATACGTAAATTCCATAATCAATATGCCAAACAATAAACACCAAGAAATTATTGATTTGCTTGAAGCGAATCATAACTTAATTCTTTCCGGTGCTCCTGGTACGGGCAAAACATACATGGCGAAAGAAATAGCCGAAACAATGGGAGCAGAGTGCAAAATGGTGCAATTCCATCCATCTTATGACTATACTGATTTTGTCGAGGGCTTGCGTCCGCAAACAAATGCAACATTCAAACGTGTGGATGGAGTCTTTAAGGCATTTTGTGCGGAAGCGTTAAGGAATTATAGAGATAGTCAGAAAAGCAAAGAAATATTGGAGAAAGAAAAAAGTATAGAGGAGCGTGTTTTTACTTTTCTTGATGATGCTAAGGAGACAGGAAATGTTTACAAGATAAAGACGGGTTCTGAGTTTAGTATAGTTGATTATGACGACAAAACAATTACATTCTATAATGCCACAAATCCAGTTACAAAGGAAGTAGTTGCAAATGTTAGTGACATAATGGAGATGATGAATAGTGGTAACTCATTTGAAAAAGTAAAGGATGTTACCAGATTCTTCAATCGCACACATGGTGCACAAAAGGATTCATATTTATTGATTTTGTATCAGCAATTGTTGAAGCAAAAAGCAGAAAAGGTAAGCGTTAACTTGGTTAAGCGAAAAGCCTACATATTTATTATTGACGAAATTAATCGTGGTGAGTTAAGCAAGATTTTCGGAGAATTATTCTTCTCTATTGATCCCGGGTATAGAGGTGCTAAGGGTAAAGTAAATACTCAATATCAAAACATGATAGATAAAGATAGCGACGACCCGTTCAAGGATGGTTTCTTCGTTCCAGAAAACGTATATATTATCGGCACAATGAACGATATTGACCGATCTGTAGAAAGCATGGACTTTGCAATGCGTCGCCGGTTCGCATGGAAAGAAGTAACTGCCGCAGAAAGTTATAATGCAATCATCCGAACAAACAACGATTTTACAGAATCGCAGAAAACGGAAATTGAGAAACGAATGACGCGCCTAAATGCAGAAATCGAAAAACAATTAGGTAGAGCATATCAGATCGGAGCCGCATATTTCTTGATGTTAAAAGAAACAGATTACGAGGCATTATGGACAAATCATCTTGAAGGATTGCTGTACGAATATTTCCGTGGTGAACGTAACGCAGAAAAGACCGTAGAAAATTTGCACGCGATCTATAATAATGAGCAATAATCTGATACAAATATCGGATAACAGCAAGAAAGATACTTACGAGCCTCAACAACTCGAAGAACTTCGCGCGTTGGCTGGAGTGCCTATCAAGAATATACAACTTGAGGGCAATCCTAATCTGCTCGTGTTTCCGCAAAGCCTGAGTGAGTGCAAAGACAGGATACAAGACAGCCCTATTTTCACTATGGAAGGTGACCATGTGTTAGTTACCAACAATATCATGGGCTTTGTCGGGTACAAGAACACTCGTTTGCGTATTCACTCGCGGTTTGCCAATGATGATAGAGATTTTTTCTTGCACTATATGCTGCAAAAAGTATTTTCTGTCAATTTGTTTGATCTCAATTATACGTCAGACCAAACCAATATTTTCGATTTCTTAATCTATCTGTTTCCTGAATATCTCAAACGTGCGTACAAACAGGGCTTGTATAAGGAATATCAAACGCACAATTATAATGACAACAATATCAAAGGGCGTATAGATATAGCGCGGCATATTCGTCAAAATATGCCCTTCACAGGACGTGTCGCATACCAAACACGCGAATATACATATAATAATGATCTCACGCAGTTGGTGCGTCACACAATAGAGTACATTCGCCGTCATCAGTTTGCCGGTGGCATATTGCAAAATGATTCCGACACAAAAGATGCTGTAAAAGTCATTGAACAGGCGACTCCTACATACAATCGCCAAGAGCGTACCAAGATAATCAATAGTAACTTGCGTCCGATACACCATCCGTATTACAGCGAGTATCGCAATCTCCAAAAGTTGTGTTTACAGATTCTACGTCATGATGAATTGAAATACGGTAATAAAGATGATGAAATATACGGCATCCTTTTCGATGGAGCATGGCTATGGGAAGAGTATTTGAACACGCTGTTGAACCCAATAGGCTTTAAGCACCCGAGAAACAAAGAAAGCAAAGGTGCAATTTATTTGTTTATGAATAATTCTGCACCTCGTTATCCGGATTTCTACAAGTCTGATTTCATCCTTGATGCAAAGTACAAAGGTTATACTGACAAACGTGTTTCCGAAGTGGATAGAGATGATTTGCACCAACTGATTGCATATATGTATATTGAACTTGCGTCACGAGGTGGATTAGTCTATCCTTGCATCTTATCTGAAATATCAACCCAACAAGCTTCACTTCGTGGTCATAGCGGATCAATAACTCTCTATGGCATGCATATTCCACAGTCAAATACAGGATGGTCTGAGTTTATTGTCCAAATAAAACAAAGTGAAGAAAATCTTGTAAAGCAAATTGCAAGTCAATGATAAATGAATAACTCCGTAATTCCGCCACTCATACCTTTGGAATCCTTCTCAAATAAAGGATTGCAACAGGATTGTATTAGGCTATTAACACGCGATTAACACGTGATTCAACTCACCGCGCAACAACGAGATGAATTAATGCACTAAAAATCAACCGATAATGGAAGAACTCAAACAACGGATACTCCGTGATGGTATCGGCAAAGCCGAAGGCAATGTCGTTCTGGTAGGACGTTTCATCAACCACCAGATTGATCCGCAACTCACTATGCGCTGCGCCAAGGAGTTTGAACGAATATTCAAGGACAAAGGCGCTACAAGGATTGCAACGATCGAAGCCTCAGGCATTGCTCCGGCTGTCATGCTCGGGTATCTGATGAATCTGCCGGTTGTATTCATCAAAAAACACAACCCGAAGAATGTGGACGAGTCCTTTAAATCGTGGGTATACTCGTTCACCAAATCCGACAATACAACCGTCTGTATCGGTAAAGAGTTCCTCACCCGAGACGATAAGATCATCTTTATTGATGATTTCCTGGCTGACGGACATGCTTCCGGTTGCGTGATTGACTTCTGCCGTCAATCCGGCGCCGAGATCATCGGAATGGGCTTCCTCGTGGAGAAAGCCTTCGCTAAAGGCGGACAATTCCTTCGCGACCATAACATCGAGTACCATTCCCTTGCCAAAATAGTCCGCATCAATCCCGATAACTCACTCGTTGTCGAATAAATGCCGACTGATCAATCTGTCTTGAAATTCAAAGTAAGGTATTAAGAGCATTCAGAACAATGAGCAAACAACAGTGGATAGGGCTGGCGATTGTGCTGCTGATGGTAGCAGCCGTGGAGGTGACGGTACACCGGATGCAGAAGTGGCGCGAGGCGCAGAGTGTACCCGAACTGTTGACGTTTCAGCCGGAGCGGGAACAAGAGTTTGAGCAGTATCTTGATTCACTGCGCGAAGCCGAATATGCTGCGCGCAAAGCCGAATATGCCAAGCAATATGCTGACAAGCACCCCAAGCCCGACGTTCATCTGCAGCCGTTTGACCCAAATACGGCTGACAGCGCGCTGTTAGTTACCGTAGGATTACAGCCATGGATGGCAAAGAACCTAATCCGATATCGTGCGGCAGGCAAAGTGTTCCGTCAGCCGGAAGACTTGCGCAGTCTGTACGGGATGAATGATACACTCTATGCCACGTTAGAGCCGTATATACAAATAGACACCGCAAAATGGCACGTTTCATCGGGGGTAAGTCGGGATTCAGCCCGAGTTGAGTACAGGGTAAAAAAGGATACAATCCTCGAACTCAACACCGCCGACACCGCCGAACTGCAATTGTTGCGCGGCGTGGGACGTTACACGGCTGTTCAGATTGTCCGTTACCGGCAGGCTTTGGGTGGTTACCACTCCGTCAGCCAACTCTACGAGATCAAGGAGTTACCAAAGGAGCGAGTGGATAGTATCGCAACTCACCTGTTTGCCGACGCGTCGCAGATCACGCCGATAGCCGTTAACCGTGCGAGCGTCAAACAACTGCAGCGGCATCCGTATATATCGTATAAGCAAGCGGAACAGATCTATGACCTGCGACGACGGAAGATACAACTGCATTCCATAGACGAACTATCTGGTCTGTTTACCGACGACGAACAGCAACGGTTGACTCCGTATTTGCAGTTCTCGGACAAATAAAAACCAAAACGAACATGACAAATTATAATCACGATATATTCCAGCGAACAGAATTGCTGTTAGGCGAAGAGTTGATGCAACGCATCGCTGAGGCTCGGGTGATCATCTTCGGCGTGGGCGGCGTAGGCTCGTGGTGCGCAGAGACGTTGGTGCGCTCAGGTATTCATCACCTGACGATGGTGGATAGCGATGAGGTGGTTGCCTCGAACATCAACCGCCAACTGATGGCAACCACGGCAACAATCGGTCAGCCGAAGGTTGAGGTGCTGCGTGAGCGGCTGCAAACTATCAATCCGGATGCCGAGATAACGGCTATCTGCGGACGGTATAATGCCGATACAGCAGAACGTTTCCGCCTGGAAGAATATGATTACGTAATAGATGCCATCGACTCGTTGAAAGACAAAGCCCTGCTCATCAACAATGTGACGCGCACTGAGAACACCTGCCTGTTCAGCAGCATGGGCGCAGCGCGGAAGTTCGATTCGACGAGGATCCGGATAGCGGAGTTCTGGAAGGTGGAAGGCGATCCGTTGGCACGCACCTTGCGGCACAAGTTCAAGCAACTCGGCGAGTATCCGGAGCGGAAATTTCTGTGCGTGTATAGTGACGAGATTCTGGCGAATCAGCAGTCAGCAGTCAGCAGTCAGCCATCAGCAGTCAGCAATCAGCCGACACCTAATGGCACAATGGCGCATATCACTGCTATATTCGGCAACATGCTGGCGTCGCTTGTGCTAAAGCACATCTGTCAATAGTAAAATACACTTTTTCGCGAGAAAATGCTGCAATAATTTGCAAATGTCCGAAATTTTTTATAACTTTGCGCGATTTTATACTTTGCAACGAAAACCGGCACTCGTGTCGGCTATATGATAATGAGAATTTTTGTGCGAAATATAGGTATTGTTGCGGCGTGTTTGTTCACGTTTCACTGTACGTTTGCCGAGAGTCTTGACATCTTTCTAAACAGTCCTGTCACGTCATCGGCGAACATCAGTCTGCTAGTGCAAGACCTGCATTCGGGCGAACTGATTGACTGCTACCGTCCGCAGAATGTAGCGCCTCCCGCATCGGTGATGAAACTGTTGCCAACCGCCACAGCTCTTGAAACCTTGGGCGCAGATTACCAGTTCAGCACGTATATTGAGTACAGTGGCTATATCAGCAACGGCGTGCTATACGGTGACCTGTATGTGCGTGGTACAGGTGATCCGACTTTGGGTTCGCAGAAGGTAGGTGACCGCAACTTCCTCAACCGCTGGGTGAAAGCGATCCGCGAGGCAGGTATCCGCGAGATCCGCGGCGCGGTGATTGCCGACCTGAGTTACTTCGATGCCGATGCCATCAATCCCGGGTGGATCTGGGAGGATATAGGCAACTACTATGCGCCGGGAGTATATGCGCTGTCGTATATGGACAACACGATGAACATCGTGCTGCGTTCAGGCCCTGTAGGTAGCATTGCCGAGGTGCAATACACAGTGCCGGAAGTGCCGGGGGTGCAGTTTGACAATCATATACGTTGCACAAGCATCACACATGACGGCGCGTATGTACATGGCGCAGCGTACAACTACACGCGCTATTTGACCGGCAGCGTGCCGAGCAACGAAGGCTCGTTTGGCGTGCAGGGCGATCTGCCGAATCCCGGACTACTGCTCGTTCAACATCTGAGCCAACGACTGGAGGAAAGTGGCGTAAAGATAACTGCTGAACCGATGTACATCTCCGAGGCGGACGGCAAGAGCCGGACACTGCTCTATACATGGCTGTCGCCGACATTGCGGGAGATCATCTACGAGACGAATATTCACTCCAACAACCTCTATGCCGAGTCGTTGTTCCGCACGTTCGGAGGGAGATATTGGTTGCCGTGTACGATTCATAACTCCGCTGATTTTGAGATCGATTACTGGCAGCGACGAGGCGTGAAGATCCGCAGTGCACGTATCGTGGACGGTTGCGGTTTGGCACCACAGGATGCCATCAGTGCGGAGACTCTGGTACAACTGCTGACCTACATGTACCGTTCGCCGAACAAAGATGCGTTCTACGCCTCATTGCCTGTGAGCGGGCAGTCGGGAACACTGCGTTCGCTGCTGCCGGGTACAGAACTGGCAGGCAGAGTGCACGCCAAGTCAGGAACGATAGCCGCCACAAAGAACTTCGCCGGATATATCGAACTACCAAACGGACAAACGTGGGTGTTTGCGGTGATGGTGAGTTTCGGCAACGGCAAATCGAAAGACATCCAGCGTGTGATAGGCAACTACCTGCTTGACTTATACCGCACGAAAGGTCAACAACAGCATCAGCCAAGTTTGGCTGATTAACGCCAATGTACATCGATCAAACAGATAGCACGAACAGCCTGATGCAGCGGTTGCTGAAAGGTGAGGAACAGGAGTATGCCGCCTGCCTGAAGGAGGACATACCGCTGATATATACCACTTACCAGACGGCAGGTCGCGGGCAAACGGGCAATGGTTGGGAGTCGGAGCGAGGGAAGAACCTGCTGCTGAGTTACCTGTTGCGCGAGCCGGAGGTGAATATATCCGAGATGTTCTTGCTGAATGTAATAGCCGCAGTAGCCGCCCACCGGACAATAGCCGAGTGGCTATCGTTTGAGCAACGCCCGATGCTAAGCATCAAGTGGCCGAATGATATCTATATTGGCAATAGGAAGATTGCCGGCATCCTCGTTGAAAACAGCCTTAGCGGCACAAAGATACAGCACAGCATAGCCGGTATAGGCATCAATGTCAATCAGGAGCAGTGGGTTAGCGGTGCGCCTAATCCCGTCAGCATCAAGCAACTGACAGGTGTAAAGGCGGATATTGACGCAATCGTCAAGCGGTTCAAGCACAAACTGGAGACTAACCTGTCGTGGGATTCTGTACAACTGCTCAACTACTACCGCGTGCATCAATACCGCTGCAACGGCTATTGGCCGTTTGTGGAGCGTGAGGTCAGTACAGCGCCCACAATGAACGCCACAGCCGAGGTAGAAGGACAGTTCATGGCAAAGATTGAAGGCTTTTTACCCACAGGCGAACTGCTCCTACGCGACCAACAAGGCAACCAACGCAAATACCACTTCAAGCAAGTTCGCTACGTATTATGAGTGAAAGAATGAAAGAGTGAAGGAATGAAAGAGTGAAAGAATTAAAGAATTAAAAAATATGAAGAGCATCATCATCACCGGCGGAGCCGGATTCATCGGAAGTCATGTGGTACGTCTGTTTGTGAACAAGTACCCCGACTATCGCATCATCAATGTCGATAAACTCACCTACGCAGGCAACCTCAACAATCTAAAGGATATTGAGGACAAACCCAACTATCGCTTTGTGCGTGCGGATATCTGCGACTTCGATACCATCTACGCCCTGATGCAAGAGGAGCAGGTGACCGGCATCATCCATCTGGCTGCCGAGAGTCATGTGGATCGTTCAATCAAGGATCCGTTCACTTTCGCCCGCACGAACGTAATGGGTACGCTCAGTCTGCTGCAAGCAGCCAAACTCTACTGGGAAAGTCTGCCGGAGAAGTTCGAAGGCAAACGTTTCTACCATATATCAACCGATGAGGTCTATGGTGCGCTCGAACTGACGCATCCCGAAGGACTGCCATCACCGTTCACTACGAAAGCATCAGCCGATGGTCATGAAACGTACGGCGAGAACTTCTTCGTCGAAACGACCAAGTACAACCCGCACTCGCCCTACAGTGCATCGAAGGCAAGCAGCGACCACTTCGTGCGCGCGTTCCATGACACCTATGGTTTGCCGACCATTGTTACCAACTGTTCGAACAACTATGGTCCTTACCAGTTCCCGGAGAAGTTGATTCCGCTGTTTATTAACAATATCCGCCACAAGAAACCTCTGCCCGTATATGGCAAAGGCGAGAATGTACGGGACTGGTTGTACGTAGAGGATCACGCACGGGCTATTGACCTGATCTTCCATAAGGGAAAGATTGCAGAAACGTACAACATCGGCGGATTCAACGAGTGGAAAAACATCGACATCATCAAGGTTGTTATCCGCACGGTTGACAGGCTGCTCGGGCGCAAGGAAGACGAGGATATGAACCTCATTACCTTTGTCACCGACCGTGCAGGACACGATATGCGTTATGCTATCGACTCCCGCAAACTGCAAAAAGAACTTGGTTGGGAACCAACCCTACAGTTTGAGGAGGGCATCGAGAAAACCGTCCGCTGGTATTTGGACAATGAAGCGTGGGTGGATAACATTACCTCCGGTGAGTACGAGAAGTACTACGAAGACATGTATGCTAATCGATAACCCGAAAATACATCAGCCTATTCTGGAACTTGTCGGCGATGAAGCCGATAAGTTGGGTATCGAATGCTACGTGGTAGGCGGCTGGGTACGTGATCTCATGCTCCATCGCGACAGCAAGGATATAGATGTAGTGGTTGTGCAACCAGCCTCAAGCCATCAGCCATTGATGGCTGATACTACAGCCCCTGCCGAGGCGCCGCGATGGGGCATTCTGCTCGCTGAGGCTGTTGCCAAACGTCTGGGCAAAGGGGCTCACTTGAGCGTATTTAAGACCTACGGGACTGCACAGGTAAAAAAGGGCGACACAGAGGTTGAGTTTGTCGGCGCACGCAAAGAGAGTTACCGCCATGACTCGCGGAACCCGATTGTGGAAGACGGAACATTGGAGGAAGACCAGAACCGCCGTGACTTCACGATCAACGCCATGGCTATCTGCCTGAACAAAGACCGCTATGGTGAACTGCTCGACCCGTTTGACGGTATGTATGACCTTGAGGACTGCATTATCCAGACGCCACTTGATCCCGACATCACGTTTAGCGATGACCCGCTTAGGATGATGCGCGCTATACGGTTTGCTACGCAACTCGGGTTCAACCTTACCGGCGAATGTTTCGATGCCATCGCCCGCAACAGGGAGCGCATTAACATCATCACGCGCGAACGTATAGCTGACGAACTGAACAAGATCATGCTCTCGCGCCGTCCGTCGGAAGGATGGCTGCTGCTCGACAAGACAGGTTTACTGCCACTGATCTTCCCAGAATTGGCAGCGCTGAAAGGCATCGAGACCGTCGATGGCCGCGGACATAAAGATATATTCTACCACACGCTCAAGGTGCTTGACAACGTTGCCGAGGCGCAAGGCGGACTATGGCTACGCTGGGCTGCTCTGCTGCACGATATAGGCAAACCCAAATCCAAACACTATGAGCCGAAGGTAGGCTGGACGTTCTATAACCACAACTATATCGGTGCGAAGATGGTTCCGAAGATCTTCAAGGCACTCAAGTTGCCGCAGAACGAGAAGATGGACTACGTGGTGAAGATGGTTGATCTCCACATGCGACCGATCAACCTTATCGAGGAAACGGTGACAGACAGCGCCGTGCGTCGATTGCTATTTGAGGCTGGTGACGATATAGGCGATCTGATGATCCTGTGCAATGCTGATATCACCTCGCGTAATGCCGACAAAGTCAAGCGCTTCCACGACAACTACGAACTCGTTATGCGGAAGATGGTCGAATTGGAGGAACGCGACCGCATCCGTAACTTCCAGCCGCCTGTAATGGGCGACGAGATCATGCAGATGTTCGGTTTGGAACCCTGTTCGCTGGTCGGCGAACTCAAGGCAGCTGTCAAAGATGCCATCCTCGACGGCATTATCCCCAACGAGCACGATGCAGCAGTCGCTTACGTCCGTCAAATAGCCAAAGAGAAAGGACTGTGATGTAGCAGATCTCTATACAAAGAAAACAAGAAAGCGAATCTCGAAATCGGGATTCGCTTTTCTTGTTGTTTACCTTGCGGACTTAAGGCGCTACGCGGTTGATGTCACGCGGGAACATCGAGCACTCCTTGACGTTGTTGATGCCGAGGAAGCACGCTGTGATGCGCTCCAAGCCGATAGCGAAACCTCCGTGAGGAGGCATGCCGTTCTTGAATGTATCAAGGTAGAAGCGGAAGTTATCGGGGTTCATGCCACGCTTGATCATTTTGTCGCGGTAGTCTTGCTCCTTATGAATACGCTGACCGCCGGAGGTGATCTCCAAGCCGCGCATCAACAGGTCAAAGCTCAGCGTCAGCGTCGGGTCTTCGGGATCGTCCATTGCGTAGAACGCACGGTGCTCACTGGGGAAATGGGTCACAAAGACGAAATCCGAGCCGTAGGTGTCAAGCGCGTACTTGCAGATAGCGCGTTCCTCTTCCGGTGCGAGGTCATCCTCGCCGCGGTGGTCGGCTTCGCACAGATGGTTCTCGAAGAGGATCTCATGTACCTCGCTGAGTTTCCATGCAGGCACTTCGTGCGGCAGTACGGGCAGTGTAGCGCCGAGCAGATTCAACTCGTGAGCGCATTTCTCGCTAACGGTCTTGATGATGTGCTGCAGCAATCGAGCCTCGAGTTGCATTACGTCCTCTTGTCCTTTGATGAAGCCCATCTCGACGTCAAGGGAGATGTATTCGTTCAGATGACGGCTGGTGTTATGCTTCTCGGCGCGATAAGCCGGAGCAATCTCGAACACGCGCTCATAGACGCCTACGCAGCCAGATACACCTGCTTGCCGAAGTAATCCATCTTGAATACGTTTGCGCCTCCCTCTGCACCCTCAGAAACGATCTTCGGGGTGTAGATCTGCGTAAAACCATTGTCGGTGAGGAAATCGGCAAACGCCTTGGCGATGGTCGATTGTACCTTGAGGATGCCCATGTCACGCGGGTTACGCAGGGTAACCTGACGGTTGTCGAACTTAAAGCGGAGCAGGGTCTCCTCGTCGCCGAACTTCAGCGCGTTCATATCCACTACCTCAGCCGTTGTCGGGCGAGAGAGTACACGCACCTCTTGTACGGCGAGCTCAATGGTGTTGTAATATACTGCGGGATCTTTGATCTTCGCGTCGCCTACCTTACCGGTAATGGTTACAGCCATCTCGCGGCAGAGGTCAGCCATAGCGATAGCGTTGCCCTGCTCGTCAAAGAACTTCGACTCACGCCTTGCGAAGGATAATGAATCCGCCCCACTTCGTCACGCGGACGTTGTGGATCATTCCACTCACAGCAACAACCTCGCCGGCTTTTGCTCCGGCGAGATTGTCTGTAGTGTTTATTTCATGCAATGAAATCATAAAATCATTTTTTCATTTACACATTTTCTCATTTAGAGCTTCGGGCCTGCAGCTACGAGAGCTTTACCTGCGGCATTGCCCTCATACTTAACGAAGTTCTTGATGAAGCGACCTGCGAGGTCTTTAGCCTTCTCTTCCCACTGAGCAGCGTCAGCGTAGGTGTCGCGAGGATCAAGGATCTTCGGATCAACGCCCGGCAACTCGGTCGGAACCTCGAAGTCGAAGAACGGAATCTTCTTGGTCGGAGCGCTCTTGATAGCACCGCCGAGGATAGCGTCGATGATACCACGGGTGTCGCGGATAGAGATACGTTTGCCTGTTCCGTTCCAGCCGGTGTTAACCAGATAAGCCTTAGCGCCGCTCTTCTCCATACGCTTAACGAGTTCCTCAGCGTATTTGGTCGGATGGAGCTCTAAGAATGCCTGACCGAAGCAAGCCGAGAATGTCGGGGTCGGCTCGGTGATACCACGCTCTGTACCGGCGAGCTTAGCGGTAAAGCCGGAGAGGAAGTAGTACTTTGTCTGCTCCGGAGTCAGGATCGATACAGGAGGCAGTACGCCGAATGCGTCAGCGGAGAGGAAGATTACGTTCTCAGCAGCGGGACCAGCAGATACAGGGCGAACGATCTTCTCGATGTGGTTGATAGGATACGAAACGCGGGTGTTCTCGGTAACCGACTTGTCAGCGAAGTCAATCTTGCCGTTAGCGTCAACGGTTACGTTCTCCAAGAGTGCGTCGCGACGGATAGCGTTGTAGATGTCAGGTTCGCTCTCTTTGTCGAGGTTGATAACCTTGGCATAGCAGCCACCCTCGAAGTTGAATACGCCGTTGTCGTCCCAGCCGTGCTCGTCGTCACCGATAAGCAGACGTTTCGGGTCGGTGGACAGAGTGGTTTTACCTGTACCCGAGAGGCCGAAGAAGATAGCGGTGTTCTTGCCCTCCATATCGGTGTTAGCCGAGCAGTGCATCGAAGCGATGCCCTTCAGAGGCAGGTAGTAGTTCATCATCGAGAACATACCTTTCTTCATCTCACCACCGTACCAGGTGTTCAGGATTACCTGCTCACGGCTCGTGGTGTTGAAGGCAACGCAAGTCTCGCTGTTGAGGCCGAGCTCCTTGAAGTTCTCAACCTTGGCAAGCGATGCGTTGTAGATAACGAAGTCAGGCTTGAAGTTAGCGAGTTCCTCTTCGCTGGGCTGGATGAACATGTTCTTAACGAAGTGAGCCTGCCAAGCTACCTCAACGATGAAACGAACAGCCATGCGGGTGTCTTTGTTTGCACCGCAGAAAGCGTCCATAATGTACAGTTCCTTACCGCTGAGCTCCTTGATAGCAAGCTCTTTTACCTTTGCCCAAACAGCCTCCGACATCGGGTGGTTGTCGTTTTTGTACTCGTCAGATGTCCACCAAACGGTGTCTTTCGAGTTCTCGTCCATAACGATGTATTTGTCCTTGGGCGAGCGGCCGGTGTAGATACCGGTCATAACGTTTACTGCATCGAGTTCGGTGTTCTGACCCTTCTCGTAACCTGTCAGAGCAGGGTTGGTCTCCTCCTTGAAGAGGTACTCATACGACGGGTTGTGTGCTTTAACGGTTGCACCTACGATGCCATACTGGCTAAGATCTAATTCTTTCATAAGTGATGATATTTTAAGTGTTGTTATATATCTTTTTTTGCATTTTGTGCGTCTCGCGCACTTTACACCGCTACAAAGTTACAACAAATATTTCAAATTTGCAAGTTTTATAGCAAGAAATATTCAAAAAAATGTAATTTTTTTTTGTACAGGTGCAAAAGGGGCACAATTGACAAGAAAATTTGCATAAAAAACAATCAGACGCCTCACATGAGACGCCTGATTGAATTACAACTTGCGGTGCATATTATTGCAACAGCATTTTCTTGCCATTCTGGATGATTATACCCTTGTAGTTTGCATCAACCTGTACACCCATGATGTTGTACATCGGTGTCTGGAGGTCAAAGCCTTGCTCTACGAGTACCTCTTCCACGCTATCCCACGGGTTGTAGTCGGGATCTTCGTCCCACATACCCTTATGGTCACGGATTGATTGACTATAGGTTGAGAAGTTGAACGAGTTGCAGAACTGCTCGAAGATCTTGCCTACGTAGGTTTCGTTGTCCTCTGTCAGGATACGGAATGATCCTGTGTAGTAACCGTAGCGGTAGCCTGACTCAGCTTTCTCATCGTCATAGCCTTGGAAGTAGAGTTTGAGTTCGGCATCTTTAGCCATGATACATCCGGCTTCTGTGCCGTTGGTGTTGATGTACGTACTCTCGAGGTCGAGGTTGCCGCGTGCAACGTTATATACGCCGGAGATAGCATTCTCCTTATCGGTATAGATGAGGATCCAAGGCATCGGGTAACCTGTGCCGCCTTCCTCGTCGGTAGCCAACATGATCATCCAGCCGTACTTGCCTTCGGGGAACTCACTTACATACTCGTCAAGATAACCGGCTTCCATACCCCACACATCCATCTCTGTAGCATCCTCTGGGATCTCAGCGCCTTTGGTCTCAAACGCGTTTCCTTCGATGGCGTTGGATGCCTCGAAGTAATTGCCGTTCTCGCCTTGGTTAAAGGCCTGTACGGTCCAAGTCCATGTTCCGTCCTTCGGCATTGTCGTGGTCTTCGAGGTGCTGCTGACCGTGAGTGTGGAATAGAACTCTCCGTTACAGAAAAGTGTGATGACGTAGCGGTCGGCTTGCGCGGTTACTTCCCACGAGAAGGTTACGTTATCACCACTGAACACCTCTGCATGCGGGTTCTTAGGCTCATAGTCATTCTCACCTACGGTGAAGGCTGTCGATACTTCGTCACCCATCGGGTTCATGTTCCTGTCTATTACTTGGACGATTGCCGTATAGGATTTGCCTTCTACTACATTGACTACCAACGGGCTTGTCGGACGATCCTTGGTGTTGTCGAAGTTGTCATAAGCGACAGTCTCCCCTGACCAAACGCGTACATAGAGACGTTCACCCGGATCGAATTCCGGCGCATCCCAAGTAAGGGTAGCGGTAGCCTTGTCTTCGGCTACAACAGCCTTCAGATTCGTCACCTCTTTGGATGCTAATGTGAACGGTATAGATGCCAGCAAGTCTCCCATTGAATAGCTACTTTCGCCTTGTACCAACTCATATACCTGTACTTGGTACGAACCCGGATTCAGACCAAGGAGTGGTGATGCAGCGGTACCGATGTTCTTGACGCTACTTGCCCAAGCATCGCCACGTTGCTGACCATCTTCCTCTACATTGAGAATCCATTTGGTTGAGCAGTAATAGATGCTCTCAGCCGTAACTGTTGCGCCGTCATTGTATGCAAAAAGGTCACACTCTGAGGTCGTAGCGGTGATACCGGCAACCAAAGTTTGGCTTGCAGTATTGAACAGACCGATTGCAAAAGCTGAAGCGTCGCTCGAATACCATGTGAACGAAGCCTCGCAATAGCCCAATGCATAGATAGCTGCATCGGGGATATCTTCGTCGGAAGGATCCACTTCGTCGGAATGACCGATACCGGCAAGTATAAAGTTATCCATAGACACACGGCCGAAATTGCTGGTACCTCCGGCATAGCGGAAAGCGATGGACTGTATTCCTTCGGGCAGGACATTCAAGGCAAATACCACGTGTTTAGTGGTAGTAGTCTGCTCAAACTTCTCTAAGGAGACGAAAGTAGAAGCGTCTGCGGGGTTGGTCATATAGCCAATTTCCAACGAGCCGTAGTCCTCGCTGACCACGTTGGTGTAGTAGTCAAACGCCAATTCGCAGGTGTCAAGTTGAGCATTGAAGAGAGGAAGCGCAAATGTCTGAGCGGAAGTGGAGCCACCTCCACGTGCCTGGAGATATTGCTCACCGGTAGGTATCATTTCACCGCTACCGTTATCTTCTTTCACTGCTACGATAGTTACGGCAGGATTAGCGGAGGAAATAACCCAGCATTCAGGGGCTACATCACCGGCTGCCTCGCTACCGGATGCATCGCGAGTGAAGGTCTCTATCCAAGGCACTTTCAGACGACCACAAGCTGTCTTGAAAGTAGCTTTTACTGTCTCACTTACTTCTGTTTCGGAGCAATAGGAGCGTACGTACAGATAATATTTCTGCTCGTCATACAGACCTGACAATGAAACTGATTTTTGGTCAGTAAGCGTAGCATTTTTCCAGTCGGGCAGGTCGCCTTCGAATGTGAGGCAGTACTGATACTGCGAAGCGTCGCCTTGCCAGGAAACTGTGGCAGTTGACTCCGTTACAGATTCTACCGTAACCGCTGTAGGCGCATTGCAGGTTTCGCTGACGGGATCATCGTCACCACCTGCTATGACCAGAGTGAGTTTCGGCTGTTTGGCGTCACGCGATGAGCCACTATAGGCGTACTTAATCAGGTAATCCGTATTCCCTGCGGAATAGAAAGAAGACGCAGAATAGGTACCCCCTCTTGATATTTCCACCTGAATAAGCAGATTACCTCCCTCGTAGGTGTACGGAGTGGTGAAATTGACAGTCAGTTCTCCATCCGCTACAGACAGAACCCCGTCATACACTTGGGTAAGCGTGCTTCCGTCCGAAGCAGTAGCCCATGTTCCTGAGGCATTCTGGAAGTAGGAGTAATCCGTCTTGGCGAGGGATACTTTGAACTCAGCCTTACCCCAAGATTGAGTTGGGTTAGCAGAGTAGAATGTCAGTGACTTGATTTCACTGCCTTCAGCGATGGCTTTGAGTTGGTCTGCCAGATAGATGGCTTGCACCTTGTGCCCCTCAGAGTCGACGTTATCGCCATAAATAGGGAAATGGCTTTGTGTGGCACTTCCACCGGGGTTAACTGTGACTGCCTGATCGGCATAAACGTTCGCGCAGAGCAATGCTGCAACGAGCATGGATAGTAGTTTTTTCATTTATAGATTGTTTTAGATTGTCATACTCGGGTGACATCACGTCACGCGAGTATGACAACGGGTTGAGGTGTTACTTAACGCTAACACCCTGAGCGTTGTATTGTTCACCGCCCAGCTCGATGATCAGTTGACCATTGACGATGCGCTTGGTTGCGGTAGTCTTGGCGGCAGTGTTGTCAATGCCGGTTGCCTCGTGAGCAACCTCGAAGGTTACGACAGCTGTCCATGCGCTGGGTTCAGCAGCAAACGCGGCACGAACTTGCACCTCATACTCACCCTCAGCGAGACCGGTGATGGTATAAGTCTTCTCCGAGATGCCGGGAACAACAGTCTTGTTGGCATCTTTTGGACCGTACTGCAGATCCCATGCTGGCTCATCCCAAGCTGCAGCCCAAGTTATGACAGCACCGTCTTCGGTAGCTACGGCTTGTACATTGGTCGGAACAAGGAGCGAGTACGGCTTCTGGCAAACTTTCCGTCAGCGTGCAGCTTGAAGGCAACAGTCTTGCCTAAGAATTCGCTGAGGTTGGCTTTCTTGATTTGCCAATTCCTATCATCTGCCTCACCGGTAACCTCGTTGAGTTCGGCATCCAGATCTTCGCTCAATACAGACTCCGTCTCACCGTCCCAGATCTTCAGTGTCACACCAGGAACACCGGTGTTCATCCAATAGAAGAGCAGTACGGGCTCGCCCTCGTTTGGCAACGCGATAGCAGGACTTACCAACTCGGCTTTACCGAAAGCATTGTCGCTGGTCTTGTAGCGCAGGAAGTAATCCTGTTCGTCATCAGTAGTGGGAGTCCACTGGTTGCCGTGGAACTCGCTGTTATCCCAGCAGGCATCGAGTTCGGCAGCAAATGTCTCTTCGTAACCGAATTCTTTTACAGAGCAGATCGTGGTGAATGCCTCGGATTCTACCCACTCACTCTCGAGCTCCTCGCCGCAGATAGCCTTAACGCGTACCTGGTAGGTTGTGTGCTCGTTGAGGTTTGTCAGCTCGAACGCCGGCTCGGTGATAACTGCATCAACAGCAGTCCACTCGCCACCTTCAGCCTTGAGCTCCAGAGCGAACTTCTCTGCCTCGGATGTCCAAGTTGCTTTGGCAGTCTTGTCGGCTACCTCGCT